>JBILRK010000364.1:0-3470 GCA_044372705.1 Saprospira sp.
TGAATATTGCTGCAATGTCACAGAAAAAGCTACTAAAACTGGCCACAATTCTATATTTATCAATGGGCTTGATGGCAAAAAATGGATGGAAGCACATTATTTTAGCCTCTATCAAAATGACTCCATCATAAAAGCTTATAAACTGACATTTTATCCCCAAACCCGTTGTGTGTATTACAAAGAGGGCATGGAATTAAAAAAAACGCTCTGTTTGCAACTCGTAAAGTCGGGAGCAATTACTAAGACGGGAAGCTATGATAAGGGTATCGACAAATTTGAGCAAAACTTTGGAATTAAACTTCCCAAACTAAAAGAAACGCCAAAAAAGCCCGACGAGAAATATAAAACAACGCTGGTTGAAAGAGACAGGAATGCCGCTATTTTTGTAACAAACGGCTTGATAAAACAGGATTTCAAACTGATAGGCACATTCAAAGAGGCAGTTTTAACAAAAAACGATACAGCCTTTATACAAATTACATTTATAGATATCAAAGGCGTAGAAATCGCTAAGGCAAGTTTTGAGCAAAAAAATGCTGAGACCGCGATTTTATATATTTATAATTTAAAAGAACCAATGACTGTTAATCTCAATAAAGGAGATACCGATATGAAAGTGGAGGAAATTGTAAAACAGCTGATATTCTTAAAGGAACTCTAAAGCCATGACATAAAAAAAGCACCGAAGGAAACCAACGGTGCTTTAATATTTTTGAAGGATTGCTTATTTCACAGCATTTACAATAGCTTTGAATGCAGCAGGTTCGTTTTTAGCAAGGTCTGCAAGTGCTTTGCGGTTTAGTTCCACATTGCCTTGAGACAACAAATGCATAAAACGTGAGTAGCTGAGGCCGTGCTCGCGAACAGCAGCATTGATACGCTGAATCCACAAAGCGCGGTAATGGCGTTTTTTCTGCTTGCGACCAATAAAAGCATACTGCAAACCTTTCTCTACGGAGTGTTTGGCAGCTGTTAATACTTTGGAGCGTGCTCCAAAGTAGCCTTTGGCCATTTTCAAAACTTTTTTCCTTCTTCTTCTTGATGCTACGGAATTTACCGAACGTGGCATAGTAAGTAAAAATTAAATGGTTAAATAATGGTCGGATGGGGTGCAGGTGAGAAGATAGACCCACAGCTTTTCCACGATACCGACTGTCTCATTTTGTTAAAAATCCAGAATTAGATGTTTAACATTGTTTTGACGCGTTTTGAATCGCCGGGAGCACAGACCTGGGTTTGACCAAGACGTAATTTGCGTTTTTTCGACTTTTTAGTCAAAATGTGACGTTTGCCACTGCAATCACGCATGATTTTACCTGTACCTGAAACTCTGAAGCGTTTTTTAGCGCCTGAGTGTGTTTTTACTTTAGGCATGATAAAAAATTTAGCTGTTTTTAAAAAGCGACTGCAAAGATATGTTTTCTTTTCAATTTTTTACATCTTTTTAAAAATAAAAAAAGGCAATTCACCTTTTATCTGATGAATTGCCCAAGATATCGTAAAAGCGCATCAGGCCGAGAAAGAAGTACCACAACCGCAGGTACTTTCGGCATTTGGATTGTTAAATGTAAATCCTCTGTTGTTGAGGCCGTCCTGAAAATCAATTTCCATCCCTATCAGGTAAATGGCATGAGCCTTGTTCATATAAACATTGAGACCATTGATGATGTACAGCTCATCTCCTTCCTGAAAAGAATCGAAACCCAATATATAGGAAAAACCGGCACATCCACCTCCCTTCACTCCTACTCTTAGACCATGTTCTCCGCTCAGCTTTTCGCTTTCCATTATTTTATTGAGCTGTTTTACTGCACCATCTGTAAGTTTTACCGGGGCGTCCAATTTGATATTTTCTTGTAAATCCTGCATATTTGTATGTTGTGTTTTAGCTTTAAGAATACAAAAATAATACTTTTTTAATTATATCTATACTCAATCTAAATAACCATTCGTTCCTGATAAAAGTTTTCTGTTTTTAAGAAAAATGAAATTGAATGCAAAAATTTGAAATATGCCAAAGAGGCCTTTATCTTTGCAGCATAAAATTAAATAAAATATGTGGATAGATATTCTTCAAATCGGCTTACCCTCTTTATTTCTTCTAATAACTGTTTTATTTCTGGTCAGAGGTTTTCTGCGCAATCAGAATCAGGCACTCGGCGCCTTCTTGATGAAAGAGGCCGAATACAGAAAGGTTGAATCAGAAAGAAGAACCATTGAATTGACAAAGGCAAACAAGGAAATTACCATGCCACTGCGTATGCAGGCTTATGAGCGTATGACACTTTTCTGCACAAGACTTGAAATAACCAACATGCTACGTCGCTCCGAAGCACTTGAATTATCAGCCAAACAGCTTAGCATAGATTTGCTTTTCAGTGTTGATGAAGAGTATTCGCACAATATTGCGCAGCAGTTGTACATGTCGGAGGAACTTTGGCAAATTGTACAATTGGCAAAACTAGAAACGGTGAACATTATTAAAAATGCAAGAAAGGTCTGCGAAGAAAAATTCGGAGCAGAAGCCAATTCTAATAATTTCATTGATATTCTAGCCGCTGCACTAAATGAAAACCCACAATTAGGCTATGTACAGGCACTTTCTGCCATTAAAAAAGAGGTTGCATTGCTATTCTGATTAGCTTAAAAAAATTAATATTCAATATTGAAAAATTGATTGTGTTTTAAGCAATATAAAATTATCTTTGTTAGCACCTCCGTATTGGAGGTGTTTTTTTATGTAATTAGGCATGAGGCGAATACTTCTCTTTTCTTTTTTAGCCATCCTTTCTGTTTCCTGTAGCTATGTTCATATTACAGGCACCCGTTCTGCATTATACAAAACGGAAGAATACAACAAAAGTAATTCAAGTCTGGATTCATTGATAAATCCTTACCGAAAAAAAGTAGATCTCGAAATGAATGTGGTGATTGGGGAACTTGAAACAACGTTAAAAAAAGCACAGCCTGAATCTAATTTAGGGAATTGGGCATCTGATGCACTCTTTGAACAGGCAAAAATCTACAACGGAGAAAGTCCTGATTTTTCCTTGTTGAATTACGGAGGCCTTAGAATTGGTTCAATATCAGCCGGACCAATTACCAAGGGCAAAATTTACGAGCTCATGCCCTTCGATAACAGTGTTGTCATTGTTGAAATGCCGGGCGAGCAAATGAATGCGCTCTTTGACCATGTCATAGCAAAGGGAGGATGGCCAATTTCTTCGAATCTCCGAATTGTTGTAGGTCCAGATAATAAAATAACTGAGCTTAAAATCAATGGGGAAAATATTGACAACAAGCGTATTTACAAAATTGCAACAATTGATTATCTGGCCAATGGCGGAGACAATTGCAGTTTTTTTATTGGTAAAAAGCAAATACAGACAGCTGTTTTTCTAAGAGATGCTATTATTGAAAATACAATAGCCAGAAATAAGGTCAATAAAAAAATATCCGCGGAAAATGAT
>JBILRK010000438.1:0-3022 GCA_044372705.1 Saprospira sp.
AAGCTTTACTTCATCGCCACGATACATCACGATAAGTGCCGATTCTTTATCGAAAGGTTTCTCCAGCACCAAAACTTCCCAAGATTTACAGAACATAACATCTTTAGGTACTGACCTTTCGCAAGAATTTGACAGTAAAATAAAAAATGAGATCGCTAATAGCTGAAAAATTGGAGAATGTAGTTTCATGAAGTCTTAAAAGGAATTACAAATATAACTTTTTTTGGGGTTCAATGAAGAGATTTATATAATTTCGGTATTTTAGTGATGGTTTTGTTTGAAATTTTAGCCGCTCAACTACGATACAATCTTTAATTTCTATTTAGATTTTTAGCTACAACGATTTTTCTATTTTAGTCCTTAAAATAATACAAAAAGCTGTAATTCAATAAAGAATCTTTAAGATTTTTGAAGATGATTATGCTCACAGAATTTGTATATTTAAAAAACATAAACCCGACAGGACTACATCTAGCAATGGTCGTACCAATTCTAATCTTTTCTAATAAATTTTTATTGCTTAGTTGATAATTTCCATTGAAGAAATTTTGAGCTAAAAAAAATATCCTGTGAATAAAAGGTATTCAATTACATAAAAATATCAATTTTTCTTAGCCTTAGACTTTATAATTTAAAAAACTGAAGGTCATCAAAATTAAAATAAAGCATACCTATCATTAAAAAAACTACTTATGATAGATGGAAAAATCATCTAAATTAGGCCCGAAATTAGCACCTATACTAAATTAAAAATTACCTGGCTTCTAAAAAAAACCTATGAACAGCACTAACTATTTTATAGAATACCTTGTCGCAGGTACGCTGACCATTTTTTGGGGTTTCTTACTTTTTATTGGATTCGCAGGCATAAAATGGCTCGAACTTATTTCACTTCAAAATAGTGTAATATTCCAAGGTGACAACCTGCTTGCACTGGGTTTTTTATTTTTGCCTTTGGCTTATGTAACAGGTATTGTGATAGACCGATTTGTAAATCAAATATTTGAGCTTTTTTTTCGCCCAAAAGCACTTGATAGCATAATTTCAAGTCAGCAACTGTATAACAAATACGTTACAAAAATATTTGTTAGCTCACCGGAGCTCTCACAGAATTATCAATCAACGCATATGCGAATCAGAATAGTTCGCACTTCAACTTTCAGTTCGGTCATGACATTACTGAGCATGCACATATTCATTTGGAACAGTGGCATATACAATCATCCTGAGTTTTTAGGTTATCAGTTCAGTGCCGACGATTTTATTTTTTGGAAAAAAGATATTATTCTGCTATCAATCATGATGAGTGTTTTCATGATTATCGCTGCTATTTCATCCTACAGAGCCTGGAGAAATCTCATCATTACTGAGTATAATTTACTAAGAGATCAGGTGGACTGTCTGAAAGAAATCAATAAAATATTGTAGGAAGATGCATGAAAACAAAAAAGTCCGACATAATCGGACTTTTGAGTGTTTTTTGTGGCCCCGACAGGATTCGAACCTGTGACCGTCTGCTTAGAAGGCAGATGCTCTATCCAGCTGAGCTACGAGACCATTTGCGTAAAACGCGAAAACAAAAAAAACTTTTTGCGTTTGCAAAGATACAAAAACCGAGTTCAATCACAAATTATTTGGCATTTTTATTTTTGTTTAGTTTTTAGGCTTCAATTGTCAATAATTGATAATTTCAATAAGTACGCATAAATTATTATTCATAAAATTGGCTTTGGCATTATTTTTCAACGTAAAAATGAAAGAAATTACTAATTTTACACATCATAAAACAGGAACTACCATTATGAAATTGATTTTGTCGCTCTTTTTTACAAGTTTTTTCGTCATTTCAGCCATCAGTGCACAAAGTCCCGAGACGGATGACATGTACTACTGGAAAATTTTGAGCAAAGTAAAATACAAATCGAATCTCGATGCCGAAAGCGGCGAGGTAATCTATACCCCTGTTTTTAGCAAAAGTATTGAACAATACGAAGGCAAAACCATCTTTCTCAAGGGTTATATCATTCCTGCAGAACTCAGCCGTGGCAAAATGACCTTGTCGGCCTTTCCCTACTCTTCCTGCTTTTTTTGTGGCGGTGCCGGCCCTGAATCAGTTATTGAATTAGAGACAACTACGCCAATAATTTATCGCCTCGAAAAGCCAATTGTCCTCCAGGGAAAACTTCAGCTCAATAGAACCGACCCGCTCCGACTAATGTATGTTTTAAAAAATGCAACCTATTATCAAGGTAAATAATAGCATTCTCTTTAGCTAAAAAATTATAAATGTCTGAAAAACAGCGCATCATTGGTGAACGTAGCGGCTCTTTGCATGGCCCACTACTCATTGTGCTCACCTGCATTCATGGCAATGAACCTGCAGGCTATCTTGCTATTGAAGAAGTTTTCAGAAGAATTGATGCAGAATATCAACAAAAAGCTCATTTCAATTTTAGAGGCAAAATTGTTGGTATGGTGGGCAATCTGGCTGCTGCAAAGCAAGCTGTTCGTTTTCAAAAAACTGATCTGAACAGAATCTGGTCTCCCGAAAATGTTCAAAGAATTAGAAAAACGGATAAATCGATACTGGAGGCCGAAGAGCTGGAACTTTATGAATTGATTGAATATTTCGAAGCGCTCAGTAAGAACTACAGCACTGAAAAAATTGTCATTCTCGACCTTCATACAACCACCGCGCAGGGTGGCATTTTTGTTATTCCATCGAAAGATGAGAAATCGGGCGAATTAGCGCAGCACATTCATGCACCAGTTTTACACGGATTTTTAGATGATATTTTGGGCACAGCCCTGCATCATTTCAGTAAGCAAAATTATCCAAACCTAGACCTCACTTCGCTCTGTTTCGAATCGGGCCAGCACAATAGTCCCGATTCTATCGATCATGCTGTTTCTGCAATCATACAATGCTTTTTGGCAATAGGTGGTTTTTATCCCGAAGATATTGAAACCAAGCATGAAAAGCTGCTTGCAGGCGATGCTGCCAGCTTGCCAAAGGAAGCCC
>JBILRK010000365.1:0-3449 GCA_044372705.1 Saprospira sp.
CAACTGAAGTATTTGGTGTAATCTGGCTGCTGGCAGAACCTCCTGTTGGAGTAGTGTAGAATAAAAGGAAGTAAGTACTGTCACTAGGCGTTGCAATAAGTGGCGTTGCCAACTCATTCAAGCAATAGGTTTGATCATTTGCTGTTGGTGTAGAATTGATTGGAGTAAGAATAACGGTAATCGTCAATTCTATGAAACAAGGGGCATTTATACCTTGTGGATAAGCGTAATAAGTATTTGTGCCCGCGATAGCAGGGAATCCACTGTTCGTGTATTCAATAGAAGCAGTTGTGACTGGATTTGTATTGAAAAATCTGGTTCCAAGTGGGAATGAACCACTGATTTGAGAAGTTGCAATGGTCGTTGCACTGTCAAGATTACAAAATGTAAAACTATAACTAGGTGTTACATTTAGACAATTGGCCTGTACAAATGCTGCAGCATCTATCGGAACATTTATTGGATTGGTAATTGGCTGACCAATGCAAGATCCACTCTGTTGAAAACCTGATACAAAGGGCTCGATCAAGTTTGTATTTGTAATAGCACCTAAACCGGAAATTGTACCGTTTACACTGATTTGTTCGCTGCAATTGGCATTGTTCAAAATGATACATTCCGTTGTGGCACTCAGATTGTAGCTAAGTGTAGCCAATACCGTATTAGGGTTTGTCGGAAGAGGCAGATTGCCAATATTCCAAACAATAGAACCATTGCCACCAAGGGTTTGATCAAAGAAAGGCGCAGTTCCTGAATTTGGTGTGAAGAAATATTGTCCGTTGGCATTTACAAAGTTGGCATTGTAAGGAATTGGAATGATGATTTGACCATTCACAACATCCTCTGCTCCAATATTTTTAATGTCGAGCTCATAAGTCAGATTTTGACCGGGTAAAATGGAAGGCGAAGTTGAAGCAGGAATTCCATTAGTTTGTGTAAGTGTATTGATACCGACAATATCGGGTTCATAGGCATCGACCGAGAATACAATACCGAAAATAATATAGGTGTCCTGATTGGATCCGTAACGGAAAGTAGTAGAAGTTTGATTATTGCCTATGATAGAGTTATTGACATTTGGCAAGTCGAAAACACTAATGTCAATCCCTGTATTATTCAGAAGATTTGGGTTTCTGGTATTGTTTCCTGTAAAAATTGACGAGTTGAAGAAATTAGTAGTACTGTTTCCGCCATGTTCAAGATCGACCCATGCTGTATTAGCTGCATTTCTTATTTGGAAAAAGTCGCCTGAAATCTGACGGTCACCTTCTCCAGCTATGAGACCCATTTTAACATTTACAGGACCATTTTGGGTAGCATTAAAACCAGAAAGTGGAATTGTAAAGTCGGCAGTAACACCCCCAGCAACAAATGCATGGCCATCGAATACTGTGATGTCTCTCAAGCGCATATTATTATTGCTGTAAATTACAACCAAACTCCATCCGCCATAATAACCTGTGCTACCACCTGAACCTTCAATCAATGCCAAGTCTGCCACGGTATAAGTGCCAAGCACTCCATTATTTCTCACATAATCAGTTACTTCAGCAAATGCCGAATACATAAATCCATCGCTATTTTGAGGATAATATATATCAGTAGCAGTTGCTATGATATCGGTATAAGTTCCCGATGAGGGACCTTTTAATTTGATTTTCTGTTTATCAAAATTAACGGTTACACCATTTTTTGTAACAGAAAAAGTATCAGAGCTTATTGGTCCGTTACTTGCACGACCTGTCCAGTAAAGACCAGCAAATACTACTTCAGAGCATGCAGGAACCGCACCATTTTCTGTCGAAAAATTTAAATCGGCAGATGAGGAATTCAGCGTTGCAGGATTATTGTCGATATCAACATAAACCATTGGATTCTGGTTGCTGCTATTGTCAGCATAGTTCTGCAAGCTAAGGTTTGTGTTTCCAATCATTGTAAAGTCACCCTTCACATTGTAGATAGAAACACCAGGGTTGAACGGAGAAGTTCTCTGCGTAAATGGTCTTATTACCTGTGCATTAGAATGTTGAATGCAAATCAGTGTAAGAATTATGAGAATTAGTTTGTTGATAATTTTCATGATATTTTGATTAGTTGACTGTTTTTGAATTGTAATAATTTTAATTTAAGAAGTTTATTGTGGTATTGAAACCTCATAAAGAAGAACTATATTAGTGTTTTTAAAATCAGCAATTATTGATTCAAATTCCTGTTTGCCGAGTTCAAATTCTGATTTGATAAGAAGGTATTTTAGTTTTGGAAAATTAGCTATCAAACTAGCTTTCAAGCTGCTAATCTTATCATCGCCTTTTTTAGCTAGAGTTATTTCTATTAATTCGATATTTGTAAATGCAGCATTTTGAGCATTTAACATCGAAATTGATGCTATATCTGACTTGAGGTATCTGGCATTTCCCTCACCGAATGTCTTGAGTGTACTTGTTTCAAGATAAACAGTAGTCTGAATTTTACTTAATAAATTATTCAAGTTTTCAGATGCTGTTTTTTCAGATTTCTTCAGATATTCTGAAGTTGATTGTAGGCTTTGTGCATTTAATTGCGAAGCCAATACCAAAACCAATACAAATAAATTTATACTGAGTTTTAGGTAGATTCTTTGATTAAAAATTAGTCCCATAGTATTAATTGTTTGTTGAAATGATTAAAAATTTTAAATTGTGATGAGGTTAAAGACAGTTTTAGATTATGTATTATTTGATAGTGACCATTCGGGATGTTTCCAATATTTCACCTTTTTGATTCCTTAGTATTACAATATAGGTAGAAGCCGCCCAGTTGCTGATATCCAAGTCGAACTCTCCTTCTCCCTGTTCTATGTACTTATCTAGTACTACTTTACCATTGTTATCGATAATGCTTATCGAAACAGGTTCCAATGAGCTTGTGCTAAAACTAATTTTAACTACGGTTGAAGCCGGATTAGGACTCAAACCGATGTAGTTTTCTTTTAGTCCGCTTAAGACATTGATTCCGTTGTTTTGACAGATTCTTCTTATGCGTAATCTTATAATCTGACTTAAACAATTGTTGGCATCGCTTACGCTATAGCTGTACTGACCTGCAGTTAACCCGTTGAAAATGCCATTTGTATTTGAAAAAGTGTTTCCTGCACTGTTTGTCAGAATAAAGTTGTAGGGAGCAGTTCCACCTGTGGCCTGAATACTGATACTCGCATCAGATCCGGCGCAGGTCTCATTTGTAAATGCCAAGGTACGCACCGTAAGTCTAGCAGGTTCTCTTACAGTTACCCTGCTTACTCTTGTGCAGCCAAAATTGTCGGTTGCTGTTACGCTATAGTTCCCTCTGCATAGATTTGTAATAGTTGCTCCGCTCTGACCATTGCTCCAAACAAAGGTGGCTGGCACATTTGAACTTGCCGTTGCTGTGCCGTTGCAGGTACCATTGCAGCTTGCGGAAGTAGTTGTTGC
>JBILRK010000009.1:0-13072 GCA_044372705.1 Saprospira sp.
AAAGGATTATTCAAAAGATGTCGCATCCCGATTCACGCACTTTTATTGGGAGCGGAAAGGCGGAGGAAGTGGCACAATACTGCGAAAATCATGATATTGACCTGGTTATTTTTGATGATGACCTGAGTGGAAAACAGACCAATATCCTGGAAGAAATTATCAAAAGAAAAATTGTTGACCGCAGCTCGCTGATTCTCGACATTTTTGCCAATAATGCCAAAACGGCGCAGGCAAAAGCACAGGTTGAACTGGCACAGATGCAATATATGCTGCCCAGACTTCGTGGTTTATGGACGCACCTTGAACGTCAGCGTGGGGGTATTGGTATGCGCGGTCCCGGTGAAAAAGAGATTGAAACTGACCGCCGTATTGTACGCGACAGGATTGCTCTTTTGAAAGATAAGCTTGATAAAATAGATCAGCAGTCGCAAACACAAAGAAAAAACCGCGGTGAAATGATTCGCGTTTCTCTGGTGGGTTATACCAATGTAGGCAAATCGACCATTATGAACGAGATTTCCAAGTCTGAAGTTTTGGCAGAAAACAAGCTCTTTGCAACCCTCGACACCACTGTGCGTAAAGTTGTACTCAATCAAATGCCTTTTCTACTTTCAGATACTGTTGGTTTTATCCGAAAATTACCGCATCATCTGGTTGAAAGTTTTAAATCAACACTTGACGAATTACGTGAAAGTGATTTGCTTATTCATGTGGTTGACATTTCACACCCACAGCACGAGGACCAGATCGACGTGGTGACTAAAACACTTAAAGAAATTGGTGCTGGTGACATTCCAGTACTTTTTGTATTTAATAAAATGGACCTTTACCGAAAAAGCTATTTTGACGAATTCCTCAATGCAGAAGAGAAACTGCTTTTGGAAATGGATCTTCGCGAAAAATGGATAAACCAAAGTCAGGATAGAGCTGTTTTCCTTTCAGCAATCAACAGAGAGGGCATCGATGATTTCAGAGACAAACTTATCGAAATGGTTTCGGCATTGTATATGGAGCGCTATCCTCACAAAAAGGATTTTTGGTAAAACCGAAAACCAGAACACAGTTTTGGAATAAAAAATTGCTCATAACTTTGAAAAATTATACCTTTGGGCTGCTTTGACCGAGCAGCTTTAATAAATTGAAATCGGATCGGATAAGTATCTGAACATTCATAGCTGAAAAATCAGAAAATCATGCAAGAAGAAATTGACTTAATCATTGAGACAACCGAAGAAAGTATGCAGGCAGCTGTTGCACACCTGCAGCGTGAATTGATTAAAATACGCTCCGGAAAAGCATCTCCAGATATGCTCGACGGATTAAGACTGGATTATTATGGCACTCCAACTGCAATCAGCGGTGTAGCCAACATAAAAGTTGAGGATGGTCGTACATTGGTTATACAGCCTTGGGAAAAGAAGATGATTGCCGAAATTGAAAAATCAATTTTTGCGGCAAATTTGGGCGTTACGCCTCAAAATAATGGCGAAGCTATTCGTATTGTTATTCCTCCGCTTACTGAAGAACGCCGTAAACAGCTTGTAAAACAATCGCAGGGAGCCGGGGAACATGCCAAGGTTGGCATTAGAAATGCCCGTCGCGAAGCGATTGAAGAGGTTAAAAAAGCTGTTAAAAATGGTTATTCTGAAGATGCCGGTAAAACATCTGAGGAATTGGTCGAAAACATGACCAAGAAATATGTAACTCAGGTAGAAACGGTACTTTCTGCGAAAGAGAAGGAACTCATGACGGTTTAATAAAGTTACTAGGAGCGAGTGTTTTAGGACTCAGTTTTGTCATTAGACCATATATGCAAGTTTGAGGTCTGAAATCTATTGTCTCAAATCTAAATTCTATTGTGCAAGATTCTAGGTTCTAATTTCTGATTTTGAGCAGAAGTCAAGCGTCTAACATTACTACTATCAACTCCTTTGGGCCATGCGCCCCCATTACAAGGGTCTTTTCAATATCTGCTGTGCGGCTGGCACCGCTAGTTAAACTGACCATAGAGGGCAATGATGAACAAGTGGAGAGGTAAGCCTCTACTACTTCATTGATATTGTAGTGCAGTTGTTGTTTGAAAGCAATGATAATCTGAGTATCTGGGGCTATTGCATGTGAGCGGCCCTCTGTCTGAGCAGAACTGAATAAGATGGAACCAGTTCTAGCAAGCAAGCCAATACAGGAGCTAATACACAGTGAACCTTCTGCAACAATATCCAAACTTTCATTTAGCCCAGAGAATCCGGCATTTCTTAGCAAATGAATCAGGTTTCCATCGGCGCAATACATGGCATCCTTAGCTACATTTTCACAATGCGGCAGAATTGCCTGAATGAGTTCTTCCTTGCTATTGCAGAAATAATAAGTTCCTCCCAATGCTGTAAATTGCTCCTTGAATAATTTGAGCAAATCTTCAGGTGCGGGACTAAAAATATCCTTTTCATCGACAATTTCAGGATATGGAATTGGCGTTTTCGAAGAAGCTGTATTCAGTCGCTTCAGGATATTTTCTTTTGAACTTTTACTCATTTCAGTATTAAAAAAGGAAAGTCTCTTTGCAGAAACTTTCCTTAAGTTTATATAAGTTCAGACTTACACTGTTTCATTAGCATCTGTCTCTTCAACATGTTCTTCTGTAGTCTGAGGAGCTTCTGTTTCAATTACAGTTTCATCAAAAGGTCTTTTACCGATGATTCTTTCGAGGTCATCTTTGTGCAAGACTTCTTTGCTAAGCAATTCATTGGCAATCAGCTCCAGTTCATTGCGACGTTCTTTAAGAATTTCTTTGGCACGTTCGTATTGCGCTTCAATGATTTTTCTCGATTCATCATCAATTAAGGTGGCTGTTTCTTCAGAATATGGCTTCATGAAAGCACCTTCGTTCATCATACCATAAAAAGAGACATTTCCGACTTTTTCATTCATACCATAGAAGGTTACCATAGAATAAGCCATACGTGTTACATAGTCGAGGTCGCTCTGAGCACCTGTCGAAATACGGTTAAAGCAGATAGATTCAGCAGCACGTCCGCCCAATGTCATACAAAGTTGATCATTGATTTGTTCCACAGTGGTGATATGCTGTTCTTTCGGAAGATACTGGGCATAACCCAATGCTGCGACACCACGTGGTACGATGGTAACTTTGACCAAAGGCATTGCATATTCAAGGAACCAACCACATACAGCGTGACCAGCCTCATGGTAAGCAATCACTTTTTTCTCTTCGGGAGAAATCAGTTTATTTTTCTTTTCCAAACCTCCAATAACGCGATCGACAGCATCATCGAAATCCTTCATATCGATGAATTTTTTGCCTTTGCGGGCAGCAATCAGCGCAGCCTCGTTACAAACATTAGCAATTTCAGCTCCGGCAAAACCGGGTGTTTGAGCGGCCAATTTATGTGCATCTACATCACCTGATATTTTCAATGGCTTGAGG
Source organism: Saprospira sp. (assembly GCA_044372705.1). GTDB lineage: Bacteria > Bacteroidota > Bacteroidia > Chitinophagales > Saprospiraceae > Saprospira. The sequence continues at coordinate 3,446 of JBILRK010000009.1, forward strand.
TGAACTTTGAAAATTTGTTCACGTCCAACCAAATCTGGCTTGTCGATAGAGATCTGACGGTCGAAACGACCTGGACGTAAAAGTGCCGTATCGAGGATATCGGGGCGATTGGTAGCTGCAATGATTATAACACCTTTGTCGGTACTAAAACCGTCCATTTCCACCAAAAGCTGATTCAATGTATTTTCGCGCTCATCATTTCCCTGCATGGCATTGCGTCCGCGGGCACGACCGATGGCATCAATTTCATCAATAAAAATAATACAAGGAGCCTTTTCACGGGCCTGGCGGAATAGGTCGCGTACCCTTGAAGCACCAACACCCACGAACATTTCTACGAAATCGGAACCCGAGATACTAAAGAAAGGTACGGCAGCCTCACCTGCAACAGCCTTTGCCAGGAGGGTTTTACCTGTACCAGGAGAACCTACCAATAAAACACCTTTTGGGATTTTACCACCCAAGGCAGTATATTTCTTAGGATTTTTGAGAAAATCCACCACTTCCATAACTTCTTCCTTGGCTTCGTCCAAACCGGCAACATCTTTAAATGTTACTGTAACCTTTCCATCTTTATCAAATAAAGTTGCCTTAGACCTGCCAATATTGAATATCTGAGAACCGGGGCCTGCTCCACCACCTACCCTGCGCATAATAAATATCCAAACGGCAACAAGAATTAGCAAAGGCAATACCCAGCTTAGGATACCTCCTACCCAGTCAACCCTACGTTCATTGGTGATAGTAATATTGAAATTTTCCTTACCTTCTTCTTTTCTGATTTCATCCTGAAGTTGATAAATTCTATTTTCAAAAACTTCATCATTACCAATATTGTGCGTAAAATGAGGTCCGGCAGATGGTAAAGCCATACTTGGTTTAGGTATGTCTTTTTTATAATCTGCTTTCTCCGTAGAATCTTTTTTAATATAAATCTCGGCCTTTTCCTTGTTGATAATAACGATTTTTTCGAGATCATTGGCACGGATTATTTTTTCTAATTTATTTCGGTCAATTGATTTAACTGTTGAGCTTGGCCAGAAAAAATTCAGTCCTATCAGAATAAGCGCTATAACGCCGTAAATCCAGAAATAATTAAATTTTGGTCCTCCCTTATCTTCATTTCGGGGAGCATTGTTTTGATTGTCTTGCATATAATAATTGAGGTAAATTTTTAACCTGGAAAATCAGGTGATTTTTTAAATTTTTTGAATTTTGGCATCACTCCACAGATGTTCAACATCATAAAATTCACGTTTTTCTTTATCGAAAATGTGAACAACCACATTAAAATAATCGATGAGTAGCCATTGGCGTCCTTGTTTTCCTTCAATATGAACGGGACGATCGCCAAGTTGTTCCCACACATTTTTTTGAACGCGGTCTGCAAGACCAGCAATATGTGTTGATGAAGTACCATTACAAATTACAAAAAAATCTGAGCTGGCTTCGGGTATCTCTCTTAGATCCATTACGGTGATGTTAACACCTTTAAGTTCTTCCAAAGCATCAATGATTGTTTTTACCATGATCGATGCCGGCTTTTTTGCAACTGCTGCTTTATCTTTTTTGCTCAAAATAAGTTGATTGTGTTATTAAAATGCGCCATTCGTACACATTTTACAAGAATGATTTAATTTTGCGGGTAAATATAGTAAAAAACAAGTAATGATTAATCAACCAAACAACACAGTTTTTATCGGAAAGGTTGCATTTCATCTTAGTTCAGTAGATTCGACCAACAAATATGCTCAGGAACTAATTTCAAAAACCAATCCAATTGAAGGAACTGTCATAAGGGCAGAGGAACAATTTGCGGGCAGAGGACAATTTGGCAGTGAGTGGAAAACTAAGCCAGGCGAAAACATAACCATCAGTATCATACTCTGCCCAAAGTTTCTTTTGGTAAAACATCAATTTTATCTAAGTGCTGCCATAGCCCTTGGAGTTTATGATTTTATTAACGAATTATGCCCCTCAGCTGCGCTATCCATCAAATGGCCTAATGACATGTATATTGGTGACAAAAAAGTTGCCGGGCTCTTAATTGAAAATATACTCCGTGGAATTTACCTCGACAAAACAATTGTGGGCATTGGCATTAATATTAATCAAGCTGTTTTCGATCCTAATCTTCCTAATCCAACATCCTTATATCTGGAAACTCAGAAAAAATTTGAAATTAATGATTTACTATTCCAACTGTATGCTCATTTGGAACGTCAATATTTCAGATTAAAGAAAGGCAGCTTTGATGAAATTCTAAAAGACTACCAAAAATGCCTTTTCAGAATCAACCTTTTAAAGAAATACAAGCTTTCAGATGGTTCGCTCATAGATGCCCAAATAATTGGGGTTGAAGAAAATGGAAGACTGCTTGTAAAGCACGAAGAAATTATTAGATCCTTTGATTTAAAAGAAATTTCAGTAATTTTTTAAAAAAATCTAAGATGTGCCATTTTGGCATTATTTTGGTAAATCGCTATTTCATATTTATTTAATCATTTTTTTAATCAAAATTCAATCATGAAAAATCTTGTTAAAATTGCGTTTGTATTCGCACTGGCAGTAATCGTTTTTGCAGCATGTAGCAAAGACCAAAAATGTGTTAACTGGCTTGAAGGTCAGTGGACAATTTCTAAAATCGAAGTTACCGATAGCACTGGCGTAACTGTAAATGTTTTTGATCAGTTAGCTGCTTTGGGTGGCTCTATCACCGGTACAATGGATTTCACTAAGTACAGCGTAAAAAATGACGAAAACGGTAATGCTACTATTATCACTGTTGCTACAATCCTTGGTCAAACTGAAAGAGACACAACTAATTTCGAATACAAAATTCAGGATGACTGTGAAACTGTTTGGTTGAAAGAATCAGGTGCTACAACTGGCGAAACTTCTACTATCGAAGAAGCTAGCAAAAGCAAAATGGTTTTCTCTAGCTATGACGCAACTGATAAAGAAACAACTCGTATCACTATCGAGAAATAATAATTACACCCTTTGGGTATAAATTATTCAAGGCTTGGGATTTTTTCCCAAGCCTTTTGTATTTTTGTACTCGGACTTTTTTTAAAAGTTAGAAGTATTAAATTAGAAGTTAGAAATTATTCTTTCCTCTTTCATTCTTAAATTCTTTCCTCTTTAACCTTTCATCTTTCATTCCATGTCCGTCATAGTAGAAAATCTTACAAAAATATACGGTGAGCAACATGCCGTTGACAATATCAGTTTCGAAGCCAAGAAAGGTGAGATTTTAGGCTTTCTAGGTCCAAATGGTGCGGGCAAAAGCACTACCATGAAAATACTTACCTCCTTTATTCCACAAAGTTCAGGCAAGGCAACAGTATGTGGCTTTGATGTGGAAAAAGATGCCATGGAGTTAAGAAAAAAGATAGGCTATCTTCCAGAAAACAATCCCCTGTACAAGGATATGTATGTTGAAGAATATTTACTTTTCATAGCTGGATTGCACAAGGTTTCAAACAAAAAAGCCGCTGTTGAAGAGATGATAGAAAGAACAGGTCTAAATCCAGAGCGGCACAAAATAATAAATTCTCTTTCAAGGGGTTACAAACAGCGTGTAGGTTTGGCCCAGGCCATGCTGCACAATCCTGAAGTACTTATTTTGGATGAACCCACCTCTGGTCTCGATCCCAATCAATTGGTCGATATCAGAAACCTTATTAAGGAATTGGGTCGCGAAAAAACAGTGATTTTTTCCTCACATATTATGCAGGAGGTGCAGGCGCTCTGCGACCGTGTTATAATTATCAATAAGGGCAAATTGGTAGCCAATGACAGTATTGAAGACTTGCGTAAAAAAGTTGCTGGAGAAACCCTTATCACGGTGGAATTCCTGGGCAATACAAATGTCGATGCTCTGAAGAAAATTAAAAACATTCAAAGTGTAAAAGCCATAAGCAAAAACAGTTATCAGCTGAGCAGCAGCAGTGAAACCGATGCAAGGCCCGAAATCTTTAAATTTGCTGTTGACAATAATCTGGTCTTATTGGAAATGCACAGCGAGATTTCAAGCATTGAAGATATTTTCCAAAAACTCACCAAGGAAAACACTCCGGTTCAGGCATGATTATCAACAAGATAACAGTTTTTTTGGCAGTAATTTTTATATTATCGGCCTGTACAAAAGCAGCAAAATCCGATAAGAAAGCCATTGCCAAAGTTAAAGATAGCTACCTTTACCGATCTGATATTGATGGTTTAGGCAGCGGACTTAGCCCTGAAGATAGTGCAACTCAAGTAAGCCTCTACATCGAAAAATGGGCTGTAGATCAGATAATACTTGAAATAGCCAAATCTAAGGTTTCCAATGCTGAAAATGATAAAATTGACAGGTTGGTCGAAAGCTATCGAAATTCTCTTTTGATTGCTGCTTTCGAAGAACAGTCCTTGAAAAAAGAGCTCGATACCCTTGTTACAGCACAGCAAATAAATGATTATTACAAAGCAAATCAAGATCAATACATTTCGGGCAATGAATGGATGCGTTGTTATTTTATCAAGATAAAAAGAACAATGCCCGAAATTGATAAGCTCAGAACCTGGTTCAAATCGGATGACAAAAATGATTTTGAAAAGCTTAAGCAGTATTGTCTTTCAAAACAGGGCATAAATTTTGTACTCGATAAGTTACAATGGATAAACTTGGAGAAAATTGCCGAGATGTTGCCCGAAAAAGAATTGGATGCATCAAAACTAACGCTTGACCGAAGCTATGACCGCACAGATGATGAATTTCTTTACCTTTTTAGGGTTTTCGAATTACGTGAGCGCGACAGCCCAATTCCAATCACTCAGGTCAAAGATGAAATAGCCAAGATTATTTTGCAACAACGCAGTAATGAAATTCTTCAAAAAATACGTAAAGAGGCTTCTGATAAAGCTAAAACTGGAAAAGTACTCGAAAAGTACTGATTTTGTTTACTTTTGCATTTGAAGCTTCGTTTTTCAACCGAACTATATCATTTAAAGTATATGCTTAGATTTTTTTTATTTTTAACAAGCTGCCTATTTCTACAGGCTACATTTGCACAGACACAGATAGATAGAGTAGCTGCTATTGTTGGTCAGGATGTTATATTGGTTTCAGATATTGAATCTCAATACAAGCTGATGGAATCGCAAAGTGCAGGAAAAATGCCGGAAAATGCCAGATGTATGATTTTCGATCAGCTTCTTTCTAATGCGCTTATTCACAGCGAGGCAGAAAAAGATTCTGTAGCCGCCAATGAATCGGAGGTTGAAACTCAATTAGAATCGCGCATCAGGGAAATTTTGCGCTATATGAACAATGACCCCGAACAGTTTAAACTCTATTATGGCAAAACCCCCGAAGAGGTAAAGGATGAAATGCGCGATGATATGCGCCGACAATTGGTTATTCAAAAGATGTCACAACAGATTATGCAATCTGTTAGTGTTACACCCAAAGAAGTGAAAGAATTTTACGAAACGATTCCAAAAGATAGCCTTCCCTATTTTAATTCTGAAGTTGAGCTTGGCGAGTTGGTTTTAAAGCCTAAGGTAAATCCCGCTGAGGACCAAAAAGCTCGCGATAAAGCAGAAGATTTAAGAAAGAGACTTGAGGCCGGTGCTGATTTTGCCGACTTAGCCAGAAAATATTCAGATGATAAAGGTACCGCTGCAAGAGGTGGCGATTTAGGAATCACCAGTCGTGGAAGTTTTGTTCCGGAATTTGAAGCTATTGCCTATTCTTTAGAAAAAAATGAAATTTCTCAGGTGGTAAAATCAGAGTTTGGCTATCATGTCATCCAATTACTCGACCGTTTAGGTAACAATATTTCAACCAGGCATATTCTTGTAAAAGCAGAAATTACTCCTGCCGATCTCGATGCTGCAAAAAGGGAGATTGACAGTATACGCAGCCTTATTTTACTCGATTCTTTCACTTTTGACCAGGCTGTACAAAAATTTTCTCAGGAAGATTTTAGCAAAACAAGAGCAGGCACTATGTCAAATCCAAATAGCGGTGAATCTCAATGGGAATTGGGCGATTTGGACCCTGAAATTTATTTTGCCATCGACAAATTGAAAGTTGGCGAAATATCTACGCCAATTGAATTTAGCTCACCCTACGGTGAATCTATTTTTAAAATTGTCAGATTGCGCAGCAAATCTACCCCGCATATTGCGAACATGCGAGATGATTACTCCAGAATACAACAGGCAGCTGTAGAAGCTAAAAAGTCTAAACATATCAGCGATTGGGTTAATCAAAAAATTACCAGAAACTATGTGGAGATTAAGTTAAATGCCTTGGGTGAATATGCCAAATACTTTTCGGATGACCTTGGCAGAGCCAAATGTGCCATGTTGGCGCGTTGGATGCCAATAAGACCCTAGTGCTATATTTTAAACGCGCTCAGTTTTACATAATATTTAACAATTGATTTCTTGGCATTTGCTGATAATTCTGTTTATATTTATCCCAACACTTACAAGTTCCAGTTGTTTTTGCATTATATTTTCTTTTGTTGCTAATATTAACTTATAAATATGTTGAATTATAAAGATGACGTTGAAGCAGTTGATGGATTGGCTGATGCCTATCGTAAATTGCGCCATGAAATTTCTAAAGTAATTGTAGGACAAGAAGATGTGGTAAAATCGGTTTTGATTTCACTTTTCTGTGACGGACATAGTCTTTTAGTAGGCGTGCCTGGTCTGGCCAAAACACTTTTGGTGAATACCATTTCTAAAGCATTGGACCTTGATTTCAAGAGAATTCAATTCACCCCCGACCTCATGCCATCGGACATTACAGGTTCTGAGGTTATGGACGAAAATCGTCATTTTACTTTCGCCAAAGGACCAATCTTTACTAATATTCTTTTGGCAGATGAGATAAACCGTACACCGCCTAAAACTCAGGCAGCTTTGCTCGAAGCCATGCAGGAGCGTTCGGTAACCGTTGCCGGTCAAAATCATCAGTTACCAAAGCCTTTCCTGGTATTGGCTACTCAAAATCCTATTGAACAGGAAGGAACCTATCCCCTACCCGAAGCACAGCTCGACCGTTTTATGTTCAATATATTTTTAGACTATCCAAGTTACCAACAAGAGGTAGAAATTGTAAAAAATACCACTTCGGGACAAAAAGTTGAATTAACGCCAATTATGAATGGGGAAGAAATTCTCTTCTTTCAAAGGCTGATCCGCAAAATTCATATTGCCGACAATGTACTGGAATATGCCGTTGGTCTGAGCAATAAATCAAGACCTGGAACCGAAATGGCCACCTCGATTGTTAATAATTATATTTCATGGGGTGCAGGTCCACGTGCTTCACAGTTTTTGGTATTGGGCGCTAAGTGCCATGCTGCCATCAATGGAAAATATTCGCCCGATAAGGAAGATGTTCAGGCTGTTGCCCCTTATGTGCTTCGTCACCGTGTAGTACGAAATTACAAGGCTGAAGCCGAAGGAGTAAGCATTGATAATATTATAAAGAGTCTTTTTTAGACCCTTTGCGACTTTTAGAATTGTTAGTTTAGACAATAGAAGGTATAAATTGAAATATCACCAGGGGGCACTTGCCCCTTTTTTAATAGAAAGCCAAACCAAATGCAAAAATTTATAAAAATCATCAAATGGACGGGCATCGTACTCTCGCTGCTCTTTGTAATTTCTGCAGGAATATATTTGATGGGGCCAGTACCTAAAGCTGAAAAAGTCGATAATTATCCGCTGCCCATTCCCGACGCGCTACCTGGCGAAGACAGGCCCGATGGTCTGAAAAAAAACAATGAGGCTAGAATAATCTGGGCCGATTCAGTCGGCAAACAAAGCGAATACAGCATCGTATATCTGCATGGCTTTTCGGCAAGCCCCATGGAAGCCGATCCGATTCACCGCAATATCGCTGCAGCTTATGGCTGCAATCTATATCTTGCCCGCCTCACAGAACATGGCATTGATAAGCCCGATGTCTTTGAAAAACTTAGCCCAAAAGCTTTGGTTCAATCGGCCAAAGAGGCCATTGCCATTGGCAAGAAAATTGGTAAAAAAGTGATTCTAATGAGTTGCTCAACAGGAGGAACTTTAGCCTTGTACTTATCTGCTAATGACCCTGAAATAAGTGCCAATATTTTATTCTCTCCAAACATAGCGCTTGCTGACCCTAATTCGGCACTGCTCACTGGCCCCTGGGGATTGCAGCTAGGCAGGCTTTTTATGGGTGGAAAAAACAGAGAATGGAAACCTGAGAATGACAGTGTTGCTCAGTACTGGACTTCAAAATACAGGGTTGAGGGTGTTATAGCCATGAAACAGCTGCTGAATATGACCATGAATGCCGAAACTTTTGCAAAAGTAAAGCAGCCTCTTTTCCTGGGCTATTACTACAAAAATGAAAAAGAACAAGACCATACTGTTTCAGTTCCGGCCATGCTATCCATGTTCGAAAAATTGGGCACTCCATCAGATAAAAAAATAAAGAAGGCCTTTCCAGATGCCGGCGTGCATGTTATCTGTTCAAAATGGCAGTCGAAAGACCTAAAAAACCTCGAGCTTTCGCTAAAAGATTTTATGGAAAAAACATTGGGGCTGAAACCCATTTAGCCAAAACTGCAAGTTTATTTCAAGTATCGCTCCAATAGAATACTGCGGTGATGGATTTCGTGGCCAACATTGATGTAAGCCAAGGCTCTTACCGAAAAAATATTGTTATTTGCCCGTCCGCTCCTTTTTGATTCTTCATCATTGAAACGACTGAAAAGTCTGACGGTATTTTCTCGTAGGATTTCCCAATCCTCTACGAAGGTTGACAGGGGAAAACGTTCTGTTTCTTCCAATACAGAGACGTAGTCATCCTGCTCGAAGCCAGGTAATTCTGTTTTGTCTTTTCTGGCAAAGCGCAGGGCACGATAATTCATAATTCGCTCGCTGTCAATCATATGCTGCAGCAATTCTTTAATCGTCCATTTGCCCTCTTCATATTTGTAATTGCCTTTTTGAGGGGGAATCTGTTGTAGAATTTCTTGTGTTTTCTGATGTTCACTGCGCATCAGTTCTATAATATCGCCTTCAGGAACCAGGCTGATATAATAGGCATAAAAGGTTCCGTATTCGTTTGAATTTGGTCTGATCATTATAATGATTGTGATTTATTATTGACTACTTGTCGCAAAATACGATATGTAGCGCTATTTTAAAAAGTTCTATCTGCTAATTTTTCAAAGGTTGATTATTATTAATAATATCAACCCAAAGAGATTGTATCTTTGTAAAAATAAAACGTTTCCAAGGCTTGTATGTTGTTTTTGATTTATTTAAGAATTTAAAATACAATATATTTAAAATTTATAACTGTTGATATGAATAAAGCGTACTATGCCATTGGACTTATGTCAGGTTCTTCTTTAGATGGCCTCGATATTGCCTATTGTAGTCTAAACTGGGAAAACAATCAACTTAGTGAATGGAAACTCTTATTATCGGAAACGATTCACTATTCGGAGCTTTGGGTTAGAAGACTTAAGGCTCTTCCTCAACAGAATGCCCTTACTTTTGCTCAGACCGATATCTATTTTTCTTATTATTTAGGCGAACTGCTCAATAGTTTTATTAAAAAAAATCAAATTG
>JBILRK010000010.1:0-13053 GCA_044372705.1 Saprospira sp.
GTACATTGGCACCTCCATATTGGTGTAGCGGTTGACAGTTCCGTTAGGATCGCCTAGGCCCTGAGCATTTACGGGTGCATGCGACGCGTCCATATCTACACGTCCTATACTATTGGGATAATAACCAGCAGGACTACCATTGTAGCGAACAGAGGAAAAATGGCTGATGGCACGATTAGCCGCTTCGAACTTATTAGACAAACCATAATCGGTGGCAGAATGCATGTTATTATCGATGTCATTATCAATGGCATTCAAATCATCGTCAGTGCCGGTAAAAATCTGACCTTTGAGCCAACCATTGACCAATTGGTCCCGAAAAACACCATTTTGGAAACCTGTACTTTTATAAAATTCCTGCGTGGCCACAATTGGAATTAAACACTTCAAACCAGGCTGTGAAGGATCAACCTTGCGGGCTGCAGCTGCCTGATATTGATTGTAACCCAAAGCTGATGCACCAAACATACCGATACGACCATTGGTGAGTTTGGCCTGCGTTTCTTTGATACCATCGCCGTCATTGTCCCACATCCAGTCTTTATCCAAAATAAACTGAATGGAATTGTAACCATCCTCGTGTTTATTGCCATTTCTGGGATCAGAAAGCGGCGTAACGTCCAGTACATGTCCATAGTTGGAATGATAAGGATTTTTATTCCAACCATCGCTGTAAAGCGGCAAATACACACCTTCCGATGAATATCTTCCGCGCATATCCTGTACGGCATAGGAATAACCTAAAATATTAACGGGGGCAGCTACTCCATCCCAAGTTCCTTTATTATAGGGTGTTCTTGAAAAAACCATTGGTAACTGAAAAGGATTTGGATTGGGTTGACCATTGACCGAATCATACATAATATATTGTATGCCTTTGGGTAAAAGTTGAATGGTCTGATTTCCTACTAGCGGAATATTTACGGTAACCAAAAGTGAATCCCTCAAAATTGGAAGATAAACATCCGTCATCAGATTGATGCCATCGGGCATTGTCACCGGTATGGTAAATTTGGTGGCCAATTCCTCAATATTATCGAGCTGACCATTGTTGTTTTGTGCATTTGCTGAGCAGCAAAATAGTGCAATCAGCGTTATAAAAAATGTTAACTTCATAAATGTCGATATTTTATATTGCAAGCTATTAGAATCAAAAATACATATTTGTCAAAAAAAATGAAATACAATTTATATTTTTTTTGAAAATATTTCTAATTTTCGACGAAACTTAAAACCTTGAACCAGTATGAGCTACAAAAGCATTTTATCAATTTTTATACTAAGCTTAGTATTTATCGGTTTTTCAAAAGCCCAAAACATTACAGTAAAAGGTAAAATTACTGATGCTACGAATGGCAGTCCTCTTGCTTTTGCCAATATAGGCGTTGTTGAATCGGGAGCTGGCACCACGAGCGACGAAAATGGAAATTACAGTATCGAACTGGATTTTTCTGCAAAGAAAAGTTATACCTTGTCCTTTACCTTTATCGGTTTCGATGAAATCAAAAAAACGGTCATTGCAACTGATTTACTGATTGATATTGCGCTTGAAGCTTCTTATATCACAGGAGGGGAAGTAGTTATTTCAGGTTCCAGGGTAGCAGAAAACATCCTTCAATCACCCGTTAGCATTCAAAAAGTTAATTCACAGCAAATCATCTCAACAGCTGGCGGTAATTTCTACGACGGTTTCAGAAATTTGCGCGGAGTCGATATCAATACCTCCAGTGCTGGTTTTCAGGCTATTAATATGCGTGGATTCAACAATACTTCACCAGTAAGGGTAGTTCAGTTTGTAGACGGCATGGATAATCAGGCTCCCGGACTTAATTTTCCTGTTGGCAATCTAGTAGGCGCAGGTCCGCTCGATATCGAAAGCGTTGAAATTATTACCGGGCCTGCATCTGCCCTTTATGGTGCAAATGCCTTCCAGGGTGTTGTAAATATGATAACCAAGAACCCTTATGATTATCAAGGGCTTGATGTCGAAATAAAAGGCGGCAGCAGAGACTGGATTGAGGGTAACTTCCGCTTTGCCAAGGCCTTCGGAAAAGAAAAGAAATTTGCCCTAAAACTTACTGGTTCTTACCTCAGCATGCAGGATTGGATAGCAGATGATGAAGTTGCTAACCGTTACGGTGACATCAGCACTGAAATTAACCTCAGCTCCATCGTTTCACAACAGCAGTACAATCAAAATCTGTCACAGGCAGACCGCGATCAGTGGGTTGCACTAAATAATTATATTGAGTTCAATCCGGTTGTTGGACAATTGGGACTGAACAGAAAACAGGTCACTGCACCGGGTTATTTGGAAAACCAACTGGCCGATAACAATGTAAGAAGCCTCAAGGCAGGCCTTGGACTGCATTATCGTTTCAATCCGCAGACCGAACTTTCATACACTGGAAAATTTGGTCTTGGTAGCGCAGTTTATCAGGGCGCGAATCGTTACGCTATCCGCGACATTCTTTTTCAGCAACACAAACTGGAGATGAAGGGTAAAAATTATTTGGTGAAAGCATACGGAACACTCGAAGATGCTGGAAAATCTTACGATGCAGTTTTTACTGGTATCAATGTATCAAGAGCATCTATTGGCGATAATTGGGTACCAACCTATCTTTCAACCTTCTTCGAAACCTTAGGCAATCTGAATAATGATTTTGATAATGATGCTCAAAACTGGATGGTGGATAGTGCTACCAATGTTGCACTTGCTGCTGCCAATGCCAGCTGGTATCAGGCTGGTTCTCCTGAGTTTGATTCGGTCAGAAATACCATTATTACAAGTGCCGACTTGCAAAACGGCTCCTTATTCGTAGACCGCTCTTCCTTCTATCATGTCGACGGTCAGTATAATTTTGATATGGTAAAATGGCTCGATCTGCAGGCCGGAGCAAATTTCAGATACTATGCTCCACGTTCTTTCGGTACTATTTTCTCTGACACCATTCTTAATCCCGGTGACACCCTTGCCAATGGAACGGCCAATCCCAAAGGGGATTTCAATCGATTGAGTGTTTGGGAGATGGGTGCTTATGTACAGGCAACCAAGCGATTATTGAATGACCGACTCAAAATACAGGCCTCAGTGAGAATCGATAAAAATCAGAATTTCCAGCCTCAGTTCTCGCCAAGGCTATCAATTTCTTACAATTATCTTTCTCATAATTTCAGAATCGGAGCTCAGTCAGCTTTCCGCACTCCTACCCTGCAGAATCAGTTTATTCTGCTCGATTTGGGACCAATTACCTTATTAGGAAATTTGAATGGTTTCGATAATCTTTATACGCTTAATTCTGTCACAGCCTTCCGCGATAGTCTTGCAGCTGTTAACCAGGATTTGAATGCAGTTGACCCTAATATCCTTAAAACAATCAGCTATGGTGCACTAAAACCCGAACAGGTTTTCACTGCTGAACTTGGCTATCGTGGTATTTTCTTCAAAAAGCTTTATGTCGATGCCGATGTTTACTGGAACCGTTATACAAATTTCATCGGCGATGTTAGGGTTGCCCGTCCTCTGAGCGGCGCTGTTGCAGGCGAAGAAAGCGGGTTCGACGCCATAGTTACCCGCAATTATGAAAATTATCAAATTCCGGTAAACAGTTCAAAAATTGTTCAGTCATTCGGTGCCGGTGTTGGACTCACCTACTTCATCAGCAAAAAGTTCCAGGCAGGAACAAACTATACCTTTGCTCGTCTGCTTACAACCGATTTGGAAGATGAAATTATCCCTGGTTTCAATACACCTGCCCATAAAGTTAATCTTACCTTATCGGGCAACAGAATCTGGAAGGGACTTGGTTTTAGCACCAGCTTCCAGTGGGTTGACCAATTCGAATGGCAAAGTCCTTTTGGAACAGGCCTTGTCCAATCCTACAACATTTGGGATTTACAGATGAACTACGCCATCGATTACAAAAAATACACCATGACATTTAGAATGGGCTCTTCCAATATGCTCAACAATCAAAGACGCGAGGTTTATGGCGGCCCAACTATCGGAAGAATGTTTTATGGTTCTATGCTGTTTAACTTGAATAGTTTGAAGTAGTGTGCTAAGGGTTTGGGCTTGGCGTTCGGGCGGGTTTCGGAGTGGGTATTAAGCTATATGAAGAATAAAGGTTTCCAGGGTTTGTTAAAATAAAAAAGAGGACTGAAGTCCTCTGTATATCTTTCTGAATTATTGTCGATAACCCCATAATAGGTTGTACGGAAGGAAGCTTTCGTTCAACAGAAGCTTCATTCCGGGCTCTTCGAGCCAAATGAAACTCTAGCTGTTATGGGCTGGTTTTATTCATTATCAATTTCATTTCCAAACCAGACAACTGCAAAGCCTTAGAACAGTCCAATTCCGATTGCATTCCATTTATTATCATCCCAAATGCCCTGATTAATAAGTACCGCATTGTGTCCTGAACTTTTTTTCCATGATTCCAAAGCATAATTTGCTGTCATTATAAAGTCACTACAACATCCATTTGACCCGCAAGCTATTTCAAAACCATTTCCTTTGTATGTTTTAAGTTCACGAGGTTTAGACCACATAAACTTTGCCTGCGCATGATCTGGGGTATAACAACATGGCGTCCAAGTGCCATATGAAGACCAGCTATGAACATTACAATTTCCAATATCTGGCTTATTGTTAGCTAAATCTTTGACATGGGTTTGTGCAACGTAAGTTAAAGAAGTAGATAATGGAATATCAGGCAGGCCTATCTCTTTTCTGTATTGCATGATAATATTGTATAATTTTCTTTCTTCGCCAGTTAATACTTGAGAATAAGAAATTATTGAAGTAAATATTAAACAAAGGGTAATTAGAATTCTTTTTAATCTCATAATCTTTTTTTAATGTCAGTTTAACTAGCCCATAACGGTTTGGCGCTTGGCGCAGTGGCGGATTTCGGAGCACAACACTGTCAATACACCACAAAAGTTGATGCGAGGTAGATATAGTGTTCTTTTTAAGGTAACAGAAGGATTCCAACTCGGGTTGATAACATAAACAATTACGTTTTCATCATCGTGATATATGGTACGAAAACAATTCGCATAAAAGCCCCCAAGGGAAGTGCCAATAACATACACTTTACCTGATTTATGCTGCCGAATCAACTGATTGATTGCATGAATGGCATTTTTAGGTTCATAACTTAATTGAGGGGCAATGAGTTCATAGTCATCAAGCAAATGGTGTTCTTCCAAGAATGCAGTAATTTCTTCCGCTTTTTGTCCAGGTGCTGAATTAAAACCATGCAGAAGAATGATGGTGTTTGGCTTTAGTCGTATCGGATATGAAGGCTTTGGACTCATGATTGTTAAAATTATATTACAAACTCACATCATAAAATCCACCATCATCAACACAGCTTTTGATATGTTCCAGGTATTCATCTTTCGATTCAAACTGATCAGGCCAAAAGCTACTCGTATAATGCCAAGTTAATTCTGCTACATCAGTTTTATCCAAGGTAAGCATATCGAGATAAAGGTCATAACGCTCTTCACAGAAATAGTCCTCATCGTATTCTTCATCACTGATTTCATTGTTTTCATAACGTCTTTTCATTTCTGTTGGAAAGCCGTTGATTAAATAGCCTTGATTTTCGCAATATTGAATGATCAAATGTTTGGCGTCACTTTCGAGTAATTCTGCATCCTTGATGTCGTCTAATGTATTTTCATCACTTGCAGCATGTTTTTGTGCAAGTGCTGTTATTTTTTGTTTGATTTCTGTGTTTGTCAATTTAACTAGTATTTAATGGTTGCAATAATTTCTTCTCTGCTTGTAACATGCTGACCAGATTTTAACATATCTTGCCAATGTTCCCAAATGATAACCATTGCTAGCGTATCTAATTTGCAGTATTGTTTCAAGGCTTCATTATAGGCTTTTTTTGCAGCAGAGTTGTCTTTAGAAATTCCATATAGCATATCGCGATAAGCAACCATTGCATCTCCACCGTTTTTAACACTTACAGCTTGGTCTTTGGTGTTGTCAATGATGCGCTTTTCTAATAATTTATAAGGATCTGTAATACCATTTTCGGTGATACCCAACAAATTTTCTTCGACTAGCCAATTTCTAATTTCTTTTGATTTCGTAGCTTGCAAAACAGAAGGCAATACCACTTTGATACTTGTACGACCACCCATCAAAGGATGAAAGTAGAATTTACCGGCCAATTTATTCATGTCTAATATCCGATTATCATCACGCTCTTTATCTTCGATAATATCGATTAACCAATTTTTCAACGTTGCATCAAAACCATCCATTTCAATCAAGGTCTCTTTAATGGCTTTTAGTTGCGTATTTTCATAGGCGCTCCATGTCATTACTGTTCCACTGTCTCCTAAACAAGATTTTAATGCAATCGCACATTCAATATTTGGGAAATTATCTTCTGTATTAAGCCATTCCGAATGTTCTAATCTTCCGTCTTCATGGAGCGTATGACAACTCCATTGAAAAATTACATTCTGAAAGGGTCGCATACCAGCGTGAAAAGGAACCGCCATTTGACAAGTTTCAAAATCGATAAAATATAGCGGGTATTGAATGTTTTTTGTAGCTTCTTTGAATCCTTCCAATAGAAACTCTTGTTTACATGCAAGTTGAAAAAAGGGTCGGTCGTTGTAAAAGGGACTACTTTCCCTTAACACCAATTCTGTAGGCACATCGTTTAACGCTGCTTTACCTTGCGATATTAATGTGTTGATGATGTTGTCTTTTTTGTTGACATTTCCTAGTTGCCCTAATTCTAAAATATGTGGTTTGGGCTCGGCTAATTTACCCCAACATTCGTTAAATCCAGACTTCTCGACATTTATTCGGTATTCACAATCCCGACATTTAAAAGATATTTCCGGTGTAATCTTGGTGGACTTGAGTAAACTTTCAATATACTTTGAAGAAGTTGTTTTAATTTCATTTTTGATAAGTTCAATTTCTTCATCCACACATTCTAAACCCATAAAATGAGACGCTCTCAATTGTGCTGCATTTTCTTCTGTTCCCGTGAACTCTACAAACGTATTCTCCTCATTTTTATTTAGCCTAAACCAATTGATTAAATTCTCAATTGTATTAATTTTCGACTTATCAGGCATAAATAGAAATGCAGATACAATTGATTCAGGGTACTTTTCCTGAACTACTTTTTTCTGGTAAGCCACGTCTTCTAAGTAGGGTCGGAAATCTCCTTTTAACCAATAATCCTTATCGTTCAGTTTAGCACTTTCTAATGCTTCACTATTGTATGATTTTGATTTGACCTCTATTACTTGAAAATGTTTTCCTTTTTTTACCAAAATATCAACGCGCACCAATTGGTTATTCACCAAGATGGCCGGTTCGAATAAGGTGATATTTTCGTTTTCCGCTATTAATCGTTCTGTTTCTCGTATTGCTTCATTTTGTTTGCCTCTCCCTTCAATAATATCAAAGCCATCGGGATAGAGCAATTGCGCTAATTTGCCAATCATAAAACCACCATCTGCCAACAGGGCTAAATAGTCGTTACCGTCTTTTTGACTAGGGTATTTGTTCTTTTTGTAAAATAATTTAGTAGGGCAGGTTTGCGCTACTTTAAAGTCGGATTTGGAGAGGTAGGTCATTGTTTCAAAATCTCATTTAATATTCCAACTATTTCTGTTTTCTTTGATTCATAATGCTCGAATGTTGCTATGAATTTTTTGATTATTTCTTCTATAGATGGTATCTTATTATCTTGATAAACATCTTCATAAAAATATAAAAACCCACCATTACTGTATTCGCAAAAAGTTCTTGGGTTACCTTCACTATCTTGAACGACAATTCCTGACCTGCCTTTACCAAGAAATGGTTTTTCTGTCGATAAATTATGAAACCAAATACGGTCGTTAAATAAACGTTTGGCTAACTCAATATTTAGTTCCTTACTTTTACTTCCTGAACTTATATAATGACGAAATTGATTTCCTTGCAGCTGAATTCCAATATCAATATTTTTGCTTTTGTCATTAGCATCAGGTATATATAATGTGGTGCTAACAGCAGTTAATCCAGTAGAGTTGGTAAAGTTGTCATGAAAATTATAAGTTTCTTTTAGGTGGCTGTGGTTCTGAAACTCCTCATTCAGAAGATTAGACAGGTTTGAGTGGACCTTTTTTAGAACCAAATCGTGAAGTCTCAAGGATCTTACATCAGTCATATAATGTTTATCATCCTCCGTTCTCTCATAATTTTGTCCTTCACTTTCATCCTCATTTTCAACTGCATATTTCGAGTAAAAATCATAATGTTTGTTTTTGAAATTTTTCAAGCTATCCAGATTCAGAGACCGAATGATTTCGTTTTGATCCGCCAAGAGAGAGATGTATTTTTCAATAACCATCTTAATATTGGTCTCCTTAGCATTTGCAAATTCAAAATCTTTAATTTCTTCTAGGAAATTGATGATTTCTTCTGAATAGGTGATGTTTTCCCATCCAATTTCTTTTGCGTTGTCTTGAATCTCACTTTTTAATGGGGTAAGAATGTACTTTCCGACAAGTTGACGGGTTAAAGATTTTGACGTATTCTTTGCTATTTCGAGATTCGTCTTAGATTTTAAAAACTTCTCAATTTTTGCATTATATTGTTTCAATTGTTCAATGTTTGGAATACTCTTCATTTTGTTTTCGATAAAAATGAGCTTCCAAAAATCTCCATCTCTCCATTTAATTATTAAATCTATGTTTTGTTGTTCTCGTTCAATTCTGAAATCAGGATATTCACCATCTGTGAGTTTTGGAAGATTTTCACCAGAAACATTTTTGACAAATAATTTAAGCACCTCAAACTCCTCTTTATAATTTTTTTGCCCCAAAATCCAAGCGAGCATATTGCTATGAAATAATTCCTTTGAGCCTAAAGAAGCTTGGAAAAGGAAGTTGTTTTTTAAATTTTTAATTCTATTTACCATAATTGTTATGAAAAGTGGAAGTTAATAAATTAGGGATACATTTGCATCCCTAAAATCTTTGAGTTTGTAATTGGCTTAATTTAAATTAGTCAGGCGGACTAGAATTAAATTTATATTATGACTAAACCTCCTCCGCTGTTAGCTGTTTCGTTTAATTCTTTTACGTCATATTTATCCCATTTTGAATTCAATTGTATTTTTGCCCCTCGTTCGAATAACTCTTTTAAGTCATATTTATCGAAATTCCCATCGTCAATCATTATTAGACAATTATTATTTTCTTTCGATTCATCAATTAGTTCTTTTAAATCATATTTATCGAATTTATTGGAAGATAATTCGAAATTTTTCCCTTCACTGATTAGATCCTTTACATCGTACTTGTCCATTTTGATTTAAATTAATTTTGTTCCTACTCATAAAGCTTTTCTGTATCCGCTCCGTTTTTTTACAGTGGGTTCTGGACTCCACTTTTAAAGGTCAATAATACAATTTTTTTGTCACATTGGGTGGTCAGCCCGTTGGCTTTCGCAGACCGTCTTTGGTTTTTATGTTTGTTAAACTTGCCCATAACTACCTTATACCCCTCTCAAAACTTCTCTTATACATCCAAATCGCTCGTATAAGCCTGATAAATGGGTACAAATATTCGTTAACAAATATAGTATTTGTTTTTTATAAATTGTCGAAAGGACTTTTAATTTTTTGAATATTTTTCGTACTTAAGTGTGTGTAAATTTCAGTCGTTTTAATGCCGGTGAAGCCTGTTTTTAATCGATTGCTTCAAGATAAATTCCAGACTTTTTAGAATATTGTTCACCTGCATGTAGTCCATTAAAAAGAAGACAAATATTCAAATCATTGCATTTTTAAACACTTCAACATAAAAGATTAACAAATTGAATAAAACTAAATTTTCACAGCTTTTGTTCTTTTATTAAAGCCCCAAATAATGAAAACAATAGCCCTCATTTTTCTACTCTCAATTTCTCAATTATTTGCGCAGCAACAGTCAAAAAATTTGATTGAATTGAGTTTTACTAATCAAAAATCTGCCACGGGAAAGATTTTTCTGGCCATTTATGACAATGAAAAAAGTTTCGGAACTCCCGAAAAGGCTGTATTCCTGAAAACCTTCCCTGCAAAAATTCCATTTCTTGAAAGTTTTGAACTTAAAAGTGGAGAATATGCATTTGCAGTTTTTCAAGACCTTAATGAGAATGGTAAACTAGATAAGAACTGGGTTGGTATACCCATAGAGCCTTACGGCTTTTCAAACGATCCTGTAATCAGATTCGGCCCTCCTTCCTTCAACGACTGTCTATTGAAACTTTCCGGACAGACCAAGATCAATATTAAGTTGCATTAGAACATTTGCAATAAATACTCCATTCATATTTGACTAAACTTCTAAACTTTAATAATTAGAAGAATTACTGCGTCAATTAGATTTTTCATTGAAACTTCTTTTACTAAAGAATAAGAATTATTACCTTCGTTAAGTTCCCTATTGCTAAAGGGTCGCATCCTTAAATAATTTAAAATACTATATGCAAAAATTAGTTTTTATCGTCTTTGCCTTTTTAATCTTATTCTCAGCCTGTAAGGGTTCAGAAAAATTAGGAAAAAAGACAGCCAAGCTGAATATCGAATTATTGTATAAGGTTTGGGATGTGGACTCAATAATAGTAGGCGGAGGCGGCAAAGCAGCTAGCGGCGCCGAAATGGGAAATCCTCAATATGAATTTACGAAGGAAGGACAACGAATTAAAAGTTTTAAATCGCCTCCTCATTCCGAAGCAGTGAGCTTCTTTGTGAGAAATGATTCCATACACTACAGCTCGGAAAAAGCCTTGCCATCTTCAGCAATCACAGCTTTGACTGACAGCACACTGGTTTTGAAAAACGAAAAAGCTGTTTGGAAACTTTACATTAAGAAATAAAAAAAGGCCAAATGGCCTTTTTCTATTTTATTTTCCCTGCTTTTTTACGGATTTTTTCTTTTCGGCAACTTTATTGGGAATGATGCCTTCTGCTTTAAGATATTCCTCAATAAGACCGCTTACGATCTGACGCATTTCTTTTTTCTCCTTTCTTGCCAACCCTTTGAGCTGTTCCACTTTATCAGTATCTAAAACAAAAGTAACTCTTTTAGTCTTAGGAAAGCGTTCTGTCTTGTCTTGCTCAAACTCCTTCTCAAAATCTTTAAACAGGGTACTTTGTAGTAATACTTCTATACCAATAACCCGCTTATTCCCTTTTTTAGCAACACCTCGTTTCACCTCTGTAACAGTAGTACCATCTCCTATTACCTCCTCTATACTCTCTTTAAAAAAGGACTCAAGTCCATCCGAAAAGGATTTTCGGTGAACCTTTTTAATCTTATTTTTTTCTTTTTCCTCTTCAGCATTTTCAGGCAAAGCCACAAGGATATCCATATCATCTGATTTTGTCAGAAATCTAGGATTATCCTGCTTATTGTCTTCATTGAGTGTATGCTCAAATATGTTTGACAAATTATCCGAAAAAGACTTTTTATTATTTTTTGACATTTAGGGCTTATGTAGGTAAAATCAGAAAGTGCTGCAGCTCAATTATTTAGATATCTTTAAGCTAAATATATTCGTTAAGTTACAAATAATTTTTATATTAGATAGCAATCTTTACTTTTAAATTTTAAAAAATGATCCAACTTCAGTTTAAAATTCGATACTTAGGGAACTAATTGCTCATCTCCTTCATCTATCGCTTCCGCATCTTCATCAGGGTTTTCAATGTAAGATATGGCATCTTTGGCCATTTTACTCTGAGGAAAATAATTTAGCACCTCCCTGTAACTTTCTAAAGCTTTTTCAGTATCACCTATATGCCAATAACACAGAGATCGATTGATAAGTGCCATTTCACGATAACTGATTTTTGAGGCACTTAGCATTAAAACAGCACGATATTTATCTAGCCAGGGTTTTTTGTTGAAATAATTCCAACTTTCCTGAAAAGCTAAAGACGCTGCTTCATAATTTTTTTGCATCAACAAACGAAAGCCCATCCTGTGATCTAATGGTACTATCCTTTGCAAGATTAGAGACAATGCCATGTAGGAAAGGGCTGAAATTAAAAGTCCTAAATCAATTTTTACATTCACCAAGCTTAAAAGATAGGGAAAGAGCACAATTAAAAAAACGTGCAAGAAAAAGGCCCCCCAGTTGACCTGTTTTAATAAATCTGCCATAATTGAAAATATATAATATAATATTTGTTATTAAAAAACTGACTATTCTAGTTTACTTCCACTTCCTCCTCTGCATTTTCATCCCCTATACTTTCGTCCATTAGTGGCATAAATGTTATGAACCATCCACTTATAACCGCAAAGCTCAATCCTGACAAAATAGCACCTGCTGCCCCCATGCCCACAATAAGCGGAATAGGCGTTGTTGCGTCAGGCAAAGTAGCTGCAAGAAAAATCCAAACCATAGCAACGGTTCTTGCAAGTGCATTCGCTATAATCCAGTTAGTAGCACCAATGCTATGTTTGCGCAAAGTTAACCATTGAAAAAATCCACATAAGGAACCAACAACTACTCCGCTTATAATAGCCAACACAATTACCCACCATAGTGAAACTTCCTGTACATCGAGATTTTCACTTGGAATCGCTTTAAATACTTGTTTTAGACTATCGGCATCAATGTTTTCAGTCTGCCCTATATTTTCCGTAGCTGTTTTAGTTAACTCGGCAGGTTTGTTCAATAAAGATGGCAATATTCCCAACGACCAGCAAAGTAGTATAGCAGCTATCGTTCCACCAAGCCATTCACTGACCTTTAAAGCCGTATATTTTATTTTCAAAACTAACCACTGCATTGTTCCAAGTACAGCGCCCTGCAAAGCAGCAGAAAGCAACATAACAAGGACATAAATTGTCCCCTGTACAAAATTTTCGGGTGTTCCGGCCAAATAGTGATATGATACAGCAACTGAAGCAGCTAAAGCCATTCCAAAAATATCACCCACAGCATTGTGCAGAATCCATTTCCACCAAAATTGTCTATAAGTAAGTTGCATGCTCCAAGAATTTATTAGCGTT
>JBILRK010000366.1:0-3434 GCA_044372705.1 Saprospira sp.
CATTTATCTGGAGACAATCGGCAATCCGCAATTGAATATTCCTGATTTTGAAGCGATTGCTGCTTTGGCAAAAAAATATGATATTCCTTTAATCGTCGATAATACCTTTGGTGGTGCGGGTTATTTTTTCAGACCCATTGAGCATGGTGCCAATATTGTGGTTGCCTCAGCTACCAAATGGATCGGCGGACATGGAACCAGCATTGGCGGCGTGATTATCGATGGCGGCAATTATAATTGGGGCAATGGCAAATTTCCACAGTTCAGCGAACCAAGCGAAGGATACCATGGTCTTAAATTCTGGGATGTTTTTGGCGAAGGCAATCCGCTGGGTTTACCAAATATTGCCTTTATCATCCGCGCCCGAGTTGAGGGTCTGCGCGATTACGGAACTTCTCAAAGCCCTTTCAATTCATTTTTGCTACTGCAGGGTGTCGAAACACTTTCACTCAGATTGGATCGTATTGCCTACAACACAGCCAAACTTGCTTATGAACTCGAGAAAGATCCATTAGTCGAAAAGGTAAATTATCCAGGACTAGCTTCCAATCCTTATTACCCGCTGGCACAAAAGTATTTCAGAAATGGATTTGGTGGCGTGTTGAACTTTGAAATCAAAGGAGGACGCGAAGCAGCCATCAAATTTATCGATGCACTGCAACTTATCAGCCACCTTGCCAATGTGGGCGATTCAAAATCTTTGGCCATACATCCGGCAAGCACCACTCATGAGCAATTGAGTCCTGAAGAACAATTACTGGCTGGAGTGAAGCCAGGTCAAATAAGGATTTCTGTTGGTATTGAACATTTCGATGATATTTATTCAGATGTACAACAGGCTCTTAAGGCTTCAGCGCTATGATAAATTACTTTCGGTATAATCATATTTTTGAACTGGAAAACGGCGAAAAACTGGATTCTGTTGAAATTGCTTATCATTGCTATGGTAAGTTTTCAAAGGAGACTCCTGTTATCTGGGTATGCCATGCCCTTACGGCAAATTCCGATGTATCGGACTGGTGGGCCGGGCTTTTCGGCAAGGACAAAACCCTTGACCCTGAAAAATACTTTATCATTTGTCCCAATAATCTGGGTTCCTGCTATGGAACAACTTTCGAGAACAGGAACCCGGAATTAACCCTCATCAGTACCAGAGATATTTCCAGGTCACATCTATTATTGATGCAACACCTTGGCATCGAATCGGTCTTCATGCTGATAGGCGGATCTCAGGGCGGGCAAATTGCGTTGGAAATAGCTTATAGTCAAAAAGAGAGGATAAAGAACCTTGTACTTTTGGCTACCAACGCCCGACATTCCTCCTGGGGTATTGCCTTTAATGAGGCGCAGCGGATGTGCATTGAATCAAACTCGGAGGAGGGACTTAAAGCAGCACGCGCCATTGCTATGCTGAGTTACCGCAATTATGAAATGTACAGCCGCACCGAAAAAGTAGAAGATTATGATAAAATCAGCGATTATGGTGCAGCAGCCTATCAGCGCTATCAGGCCGAAAAACTTAAGAAGCGCTTCGATTCAAGATCTTACCTCATCCTGAGTCGGGCAATGGACAGTCATAATCTGGGGAGGGGACGTGGTGAACTTGGTCAGGTGCTAAACCGAATCGGGACAAAAACCTTGATCATCGGCATTTCATCCGATATTCTTTTTCCGATTTCGGAACTACAGTTTCTGGCAAAGCATTTGCCCGATTCGCTGCTTAGTATCATCGATTCGGCATACGGACATGATGGATTTCTGACAGAAAGCATCAAAATCAACAAAATTATCAGGGCCTTTTTAAATTCAGATTAATAAAGAAAATGAAAACATTAAAAATAGGTTTATTCGGCTTCGGCTGTGTCGGGCAGGGTCTTTACCATACGCTACAGCACAGCACGGGTTTCAAAACAAGGATTGAAAAAATTGTAGTTAAAAATCGCGAAAAGTTGCGCCCTATAGGACAAGAGTTTTTTTCCTACGACAAAAATGACATTCTCGAAAACAGCGATATCAATGTAGTTATTGAACTGATTGACGATGCCGAAGAGGCCTACAAAATTGTCAGCACTGCCCTCAAAAACGGAAAAAATGTGGTGACTGCCAATAAAAAAATGCTTGCGCTTCATCTCGAAACACTCCTTGCACTGGCAAAAGAAAATTCGGTCAGTCTGCTCTACGAAGCGGCCGCCTGCGGCAGTATTCCTATTATCAGAACACTGGAGGAATATTTCGACAATGAGGAATTGAGCAGGATATCGGGCATTTTTAACGGCACAACCAATTATATTCTAACAAAATTGGCGTCTGAAAATCTGGAATTTGCAGCTGCGCTAAAAAAGGCGCAGGAACTGGGTTTTGCCGAATCTAATCCCGAGAGTGATGTCGAGGCATTCGATCCGCTTTACAAAACAATAATTTTGGCCCTGCATGGTTTTGGTACTATCCTGAAGCCGGAACAACTGCTTAGATTTGGGATTACAACCCTAAAAAAGGGCGATTTGGACTTTGCTTCGAAAAATAACTTCAAAATTAAACTGGTACCAAGTATTCAGCGACTCTCAGAAAACAGGTTGAGTGCCTATGTTATTCCCAAATTTATTCCAAAAGAGCATCATTTGGCCAAGGTCGATAATGAATTCAATGGCGTAATTGTAGAAGGACAGTTTTCGGGTGAGCAGTTTTTTGTAGGGAGGGGCGCTGGCAGTCTGCCTACAGGGGCAGCAGTGCTGTCTGATATTTCAGCACTTTCCTTTTCCTACTCCTATGAAAACAAAAAACTCCGACAGCAGCAACAGCCGACTTTTTCGGATGAGCTCAAAATAAATATCTATGTTAGCAGTAGTAAAGCAGCCGATCTCGAAATCTTCCCTTTTGAAGAGACTTTCGAGGATTTTAAGAAAAATGGATTTTACTATCGCACCGGCAAAATAGGATTAGCCGAAATCAAACAATTGGAAACAGTTGTCCGGACTAGAAAAATATTTGTGGCTGAAATTTTTGAGCAGCATTGAGCAATAATGACCATCAGCTCCATCGTTCATTCCAACGATACAACACATACAAAAACCAGATAAAATGAGGGTTGATAAATTTCTTTTGACTTAGAAATCCTTTGATGATTTTTTGCAGTTCGCTTTGATTGAGCCCGAAGCGCTCTGCAAAAATTTTATCCGCAGCCATTTTTTCCAAATCAGGCCTCAATCTGCCCAATAGCCATTGTTGAATCGGGATGGAAAAGCCCTGTTTTGGTCTTTCGATTAGTTCCTTGGGCACATAACGGTACAGTACCTGACGAAGCAGATATTTTGTGCTATTTCCCTTGATTTTCATATTATCGGGCAGGCTGAGTGCAAACTCCACCAGTTTATGGTCGAGCATGGGTTCTCTGCCCTCGAGTGCCAGCTGCATCGTCGCTCTGTCAACCTTTGTCA
>JBILRK010000367.1:0-3429 GCA_044372705.1 Saprospira sp.
TTACCAAATCGGCTGTCTCCAACAGTTCTTTCAACTCCATTCTCAAAGATGCTGAGATTTGATTATCATCTAAACTTTCAATAATTTCGGAGCTGATAGACTCAAGCGCTCTTATACCAAATTTCTCATTGAGATAGGTTCTTACAATAATTGAAATCCCCTCATGGTACAGAGCATGTTGACTTTTTTGGGAATATTCCTCCGCCAATAGTTTCTCCAATGATTCCAAAGCTCTTTCTTCAGGACTTAATTGCCCTTTGTTTCCAGCATTTTTGCGGTATTTGAAATAGAAATAGACAGAGGCAGCTATGAGTGCAATAAGCAATATGGTATAAATTACATATTGATAATCGATCAGATAATCCCAAAAAGTCTTTTTCTCTTCCAGAATATTTTTAATTGGAGCCAGATAAGTACTGTCACCTGTTATTCCATCAGGAAATTTTACTTTAAAAAGGACCGTTTCAGAAAATACTGTATCTGTGCCATTTCCTGTTGAATATGTAAATGGCAAGGGAGGCAAGACATAGTTTCCCGTATCCCAGAAAACCAGGGTAATGCTTTGTTTGAGTGTTTGTTTTTTATCGTTTCCCTGAACTTTGTCTATGTTCGACACATTTAACACTTCTATTTTTTCGCTTTTCCAAAGTTCTGAACTCTGCGGAAAGTCAATATTCACGCCTTGAACCGTTTCAATACCTAGTACGCCCTTGACCTGATCTCCAATAAGTATCTCATTCCTGTCAAAACTAAGCACAGGTTTAGGAACTGTTTGTGCGAACAAAAACAGAAAATGAAAAATTACAAAATATAAGATAAATCCTATTGGCCGCATTTGTTTGGTTGTTTCAGTTTAAATGGTTGAACGCTCTTTGAAAAAACTCCTGAGTGCATTCACGTATGATTCATGCGTGCCAAGGCTTATGGTATCTGCACCGACTTTTGAGAAAGCATCTTTAAAATACTTTAGATTACTTAAATATTTATTTCGATAGTTTTCTCTTACCTTTTCAGAACCTGTATCTACCCAAATCATTTTGCCGCCTTCAGCATCTACAACTGGTAACAATCCAATATTGGGCATCTCGGTTTCTCTTTCATCGAAAATATGAATGCCAATAATATCATGTCTTGAACTGGCAACTTTCAAAGCAGTATCATAGCCTTTATTCATATAGTCAGATATCAGAAAAGCGGTACAACGCCTTTTTACAAGGTTGTTAAGGTATTTAAGCGACTGCCCAATATCGGTACCCTTACTTTTGGGTTTCAAATAAAGCAAATCTCTGATGATTCGTAAAATATGATTTTGCCCTTTTTTGGGCGCCAGATATCGCTCAATTCGGTCGCTGAAAAAAATGACACCAATCTTATCATTGTTACTGTTGGCAGAAAAAGCCAGGGTTGCAGCCAATTCGGCAATGAATTCATTTTTTGCCTGTGCATTTGCACCAAAGAATGAAGATCCAGAAATGTCGATAAGCAACATGAAAGTCTGTTCACGTTCTTCTTCAAATATTTTCACATGCGGGTCACCGGTCCTTGCAGTTACATTCCAGTCTATGTTCCGAACATCATCGCCGTACTGATAAAGTCTGACTTCGCTGAAAGACATCCCTCTCCCCTTGAAATTCGTTTTGAATGAGCCTGAAAATTCCATGCTGGACAGACCCTTAGTCTTCAGCTCAATTTTACGAACTTTGCGGAGAATTTCTTTAATGCTTAGGCTCATTGCTTAGGTCTATGGAACTTTAACAGTATTGAGGATTTTGTCGATGATGTCCTCAGCGCTTATATTTTCAGCTTGTGCCTCGTAGGTAAGACCTATGCGATGGCGAAGTACATCTTTGCAAATTGCTCTGATGTCTTCGGGAATAACGTAGCCCCTGCGCTGTAAATAGGCATAGGCTTTTGCCGCCAGGGCCAAATTGATACTTGCACGAGGAGAACCACCATATGAAATCAGGTCGGCTAGGCCGGGCAGATTATTTTCTTTAGGATCTCTGGTAGCAAATACAATGTCGAGAATATATTTTTCAATTCGCTCATCCATATAAACCTCGCGAACAGTTTTTCTGGCCTGAATAATATCATTGATGCTAGCAACCTTTTTGATATTTTCAAATTCACCACTCATATTTAGTCGGATGATCTGACGTTCTTCCTCCTTGGATGGATAGCTAATTACGGCTTTGAGCATAAAACGGTCGCTCTGTGCCTCGGGTAGGGGATAAGTGCCTTCCTGTTCAATAGGATTTTGAGTTGCAAGCACCAGAAAGGGCTCATCGAGTGGATAGGTTTCGTCCCCAATAGTAACCTGTCTTTCTTGCATAGCCTCGAGTAATGCCGATTGAACCTTGGCTGGAGCACGGTTTATCTCATCGGCCAAAATAAAATTGGAAAAAATTGGTCCGCGACGCACCTGAAACTTTCCGCTTGAGGGATTGTAAATCATCGTTCCAACAATATCGGCAGGCAATAAATCGGGCGTAAATTGAATGCGCTGAAACTTTGCTTCAATCGCTTTTGAAAGGGTATTGATAGCAAGCGTCTTGGCAAGACCAGGCATGCCTTCCAAAAGTATATGGCCTTTAGCCAAAAGCCCAATAATCAAGCGTTCCAGCATGTATTTTTGGCCTACAATTACCTTGGAAGTTTCATTCAAAAGTCTTTCCATTACGGCACTTTCTTCATGAATTTTCTGGTTCAATGCCTGTATGTCAGATGAGTGCATATGCTTAATTTTTATTTTAGTATAAGTATATATTTTTCAGTTTGGCAAATTTAAACAAAATTGTATTAGAATCTCTGCTACTTTAACAGTTATTAACTATTGAACAGGCACTTAATATTCAAATTGGTTAAAAATAATATCAAATAAGGCTTCGTTCAAAAAATTTCTCATCCGGATTGCCCTCATTCCATAAATATTAATTTTTTCAGGAAGAAGATCTTTTCCCCAGACAT
The DNA here is from genome assembly GCA_044372705.1 of Saprospira sp. Taxonomy (GTDB): domain Bacteria; phylum Bacteroidota; class Bacteroidia; order Chitinophagales; family Saprospiraceae; genus Saprospira. The sequence continues at coordinate 2,968 of JBILRK010000367.1, forward strand.
TTTTAAAAACATGAGCAAAAAGTTCGGCACAATAAAAACTGCTACTGTCGGCATCGTTGAATGCCAGGTCGAAAGGCACTTTTTTAGCCAATAATCTTTTCGATTCAAGCACTACAGCTTCACATCTTTCAGTATCTTTAATTCTGACGGCTATCAGGCTGCCATGCTGGCTTTCTTTGAGATAAGATGTTAATGATTCTACAAAAATCCCATTGATTTTGTCATTGGACATACAATGTAAGACATGTGGTTCTGCAAAGCCAGTTTTAAGCAAAAGTCCGCAATGTGTAATGCGTAGTTCCTCATTCAATATGTCGGCTATTCTGTCACTGATCCAACCATATCCTTTGCGCAATAGGAAATCACCTTCTTTGAGTTTGTTCAATTCAAAGGAATCTAAGCTAGCAGCAGCTGCATTTTTGTTGCTTGAAAATAAAGCAATATTCAGCTTTATAGCTTTAC
>JBILRK010000368.1:0-3420 GCA_044372705.1 Saprospira sp.
ATTCAAGATAAATACCTTTTATGTTGGCGTCGGTTTTAGCATGATCGATCAATTTGATGATATCGTTCAATCCTACATTTTCGCCAAACATGCCGCTGAAATCGAGGCTTGCCGGATCGGATGCCACGTTGTTGGTATGCTCTGGAATTGGCTTGTTGAAGCTAAGTTTCAGAATGGAGTTGGGCTTAGTCTTTGGCTTGCCACTACCTAAGCTCGATACGATGCCTACAGTAATTAAAATTATGGCAAGCATTCCGAAAATGATACCCAAAAAGGATGCAAAAAACTCTCTTAAAAATGTTCTCATCTTATTTTTTTGTTTTGGTATTATATGCTAATAAGCATTCACAAAATTAACTATCTATTTCTTAATAATTCAGGCAGTTAGACGAAGGAACATTTTTTTTCTGCAAAGTGCAATTTCTGCTTTCAGATTTTCTATTCTCTAACAGCTGTTTTTACAAAATTTCCGTGCCTCCAACTTCCAGTACTAAAGCACTCCCATATGCTGTAGAAGGAGTCTGATAGCCGGTTTTGAAATTGCCAGATATGATTTTAGAGGCAATTAATACCGAAGAAAGTGCCGTAAAAGAATAGCCTTCGCGGGTTTTTAGGTGCATGGTTATTTTTTCGGAATTTTTATTGCTAAGCTCGCCCCAAATCAAGCAATAACCATTGATGCGTTGTTCCGCATTAGGCCCTTCGGGTCTTTTTTTGAGCTGTTTGATAAGGTAATTTTTTACCGCTTTCATTTTTAGAATAGGGCTAATCCAATTCCCAAATAACATCCATTTTCTGACGGAGGCTTTCAAGCCCATAAACACTTTGATATTTGGAATGCCAGTACTGAAGTAAGCGGTAGAAACATCTCCCCAGGAGATGGAAACACAATGATGTTTAACGCTGCCGAAATCGATCCATTTGAAATATTTTCCAGAGGGCACCTCTTTCAGTTTGCCATTTTCTCTGATTAAGTTTTTACTGCCCAGATTTTGTATTGCCGTTGTAGCTGTCCCTCTCGAAACCGTTGTGCCAATGCCTGTAAAGGCCATTTCAAGGTCTGTTCCATTGGGCATTTTCTCTTTAAGCATTGAAGCCAGACAGTCGGTTGGCACAACATCAAATCCTGCCCCGGGCATGAGCATTATATTGGCAGCTTTTGCAGCTGCATCTAGTTTTTGCAAAGATTCAAACACCGTAATTTCGCCTGTAATGTCGATATAATGAACCCCTTTTTCAATACAGGCCTTGGCCATCTGCATGGCAGTGAATTCAAAAGGACCGGCACAATGTATAACAACTGCAATGTCATCAAGATTTTGACCGATATTGTCAAGTGAAAATGCTTTAAACTCCAGACCAAATTCTGTTGCCAATTTCTCTATTTCCTGCTTATTCCGTCCTGAAAGTACAGGTTTCAAGCCTTTGTCTAATGCTTCCTCAATGACAAGCCTGCCAGTAAAGCCGTTGGCTCCGTAAATCAATATCTTATTCATGTTTATTTATTTAGAAGTTTAATTTTATCGCCTTTGATCCACAGAAGCTTGGTTGTAAATCCTGAATCAGTCTCTGGACTAATTGTATAGTAAATTACATTTACCATTTCATTGCTTCCAATTTTTGATATTTTCTCTTTTTTGGGGAGGAATAATATTGAACCGGCCGGGATTTTATCAAAAACAGTTTTGCCATTTTTTGTTTCGTAGAGTTCATTGCCTTTAATATCCTTGGTCAAAACAGAAGTGATGTAAAAATCGGCGCTGAAAGCATATGCTTTTTTGTCCCAATCCTCAATTTCGATCCATTCCCCTTTTTTGCCTTTTACTTTTTCTTTTTTACCAGTGTACTTTAGAAAAACTGGTGCGCTGTAAATTCCAAAGCTATCTGGCTGACAGTTTTTAGAAGGGATTTGGTATCGGAGAGCCATATCTTTATTGGGAAGTATAAGTGGGCGTGGCTCGAAGTAAGCTTTTCCTTCCATGTTTATATAATAGCTGTAATAACCCAAAGAGGTAGCTGGTGAAAGTTTTACGATGCCATTTTCAATTGGATTAACTACCATTGCTTGTTCAAAACTACCTAGACCGTTATAAAGAGGTTCAATTACAAATTCACCTTTTTTGTTTATGAATCCTACCTTGTTATTTACAACTAAAGGAGCTGTGCCATCTTTAAAACCATGATCATAATAGTAGTAGCCGTAATATTCCGGATACACATTGATTTCACTATTGGCAATTGAATGAAAAGCCAGTTCGGTTTTGCCATTTTTATCAATAAATAGAATAGAGTCCTTAATTACTACTTCTGCAAGACCATCAGAAAATGCATAAGCCTGATCGAATCTACAAGGTATTATTATATCTCCTTTGGTATCAATGTAGCCATATTTAAATATCGGAAGATCGTATTCGTCATAACCTTCTGATTTTGCTATTAGTGCCCTCCCTTCACTGAAATAAAGAGCAAGGTCAAATTTTGGCTCAATTATTACTTCGCCTTTTTCATTCAAATAGCCATGTTTGCCATCTTTTTCAAAAGGGAAAAGTAATTCCGGTTTATTAGATATAGTAGTAAAGTCGATTGTTAGTTTGTATTTGCCAGCGGGAATTACTTCTTCTCCTTTGCTGTTAATGAGCGCTAGATCAGGTTCAATACCTACTTCCTTAAAGGGTTCCTGTGCAACGGCATATCCTGCGTTAAAATGTGACAGGTACGAATAATTAAGCATTATTGGTTTGCGGTCATCGTTGAATATCAGCAGGGATTTACTTTCATTTTCTGATTGTATCTGACTAATATAAACACCATCATCGTTAAAAGCGCTGCTATATTCCCTGAACATAGATAAATCCATATCCATAGTTGCACTGTCAATCTGATGAAGCAAATTACCATTTTTGTCAATTACACAAAGATTGCTGCCCTCTCCAAAGATTGGAATGTTGTAATTTTCTACCACTGCTACGCCATTTTGAAAACGGGATGAGGGACAACCCTGCGCTGAACTGTTAAGATTGATGATTATATTTCCTTTTGGGTCTATAAAAAAAGACTTTACGTATGGCTCAATAGTATCGTAAATTTGCACCAATGCCCTTTCCTCAAAAAAAGGATATGCCTGATCGTATTTGCAGGAGATAATCACTTTCATATCTTTGTCGCAATAACCCCACTTACCATTTTGAATGAATGGAATAAGGTCAACTTGACTGTATGCCGTATTGAGGTATATAAGGCAAAATAGAAAGATTATTTTTTTCATAAATGCAAATTTTCAAATTGAATTTGAATGCAAAATTATACCTATTTTGGGTCTAATTCTAAAAACTTTGGTTATTTTGCTTCAAATATCAAAATATGAAAAAAGAAAAGGTTTACACGGTCGATGTGTTTTGGGATGGCCCTATTGCTGGTGTG
>JBILRK010000370.1:0-3418 GCA_044372705.1 Saprospira sp.
GAGACAGCACCAAGAAATAGTGGCGTTTGGCTGGCTTTTGCCGATCAGGGCGAAAACTCCTATATTGTTTATCTGGTAAATGACAGCAACTTCTCTTTTAATTTTGAATTTTCGCTCAATCTCGAGGAAAAATCTGTACAACATTTGAAACAACATATTGATCAGTACAGCTATTTTGCTCTTGCTGAATTCGATTATGCCATGCTAAATGACAGTCCGATGATTGAGCTAAATTGTCCAGGTCTTAACCTGAAAGAAATTTTAAGATTGAAATATAAAAAATGGATTTCAATGCAGCAGGAAGTACCTCTTATTGGAATCAATTGTAGGGCTCATCTTATGTTCAGCACTTCGAGAATGTCTAATATTAAGCCAGTAGGGACTGACAATTTAAAAAAATATACTGAAGCGCAGCTTAAATCCAAACCCAAAGATCATCAGCAGTTGGCAACCTATAATAAGGTTGAGCAATTGGCGAATTTCGATAATGAATTGGACTTGCATGCCGAAGTATTAATACCAAATTACAAGAGCCTGAGCTCCGCTGAAATTCACGCACAGCAAAAATTAGCAATGGAAAAATATATGCTGCATGCAATAGAACTTGGGGTTCCAGAGCTATTTATAATTCATGGCCTTGGCGAAGGTGTATTGCGCAAAACAGTAGAGACTTATCTTTCTGAATTGAAAAGAGCAGGGAAAATCAAGACTTTTTCAAACGAGTATATCTCAAAATATGGCTTTGGCGCAACAAAGGTTAGGGTATAAAAAAAAGCATCGGACTTCCCCAAGTCCGATGCCAAAAAATCCCCATGATTTACCCCAAACTAAAATTTTACTATGAAAATTTTTCGTTTGAATTACAAAAGTAAATTAAGTTTCAACAATTTCAATAATGCAACAATAAAAGTTTTAAAAATAGGTGAATTACCTATTTATCTTAAACTGCCTACCATATCTTCTGCACGCACCCAAAGATCGAATTCTTCTGATGATAGATAGCCCAATTCAATCCCTGCAGCTTTCAGTGTTTTGTTCTCTTTATGCGCTTTCTTAGCAATTTCTGCTGCTTTATCATACCCGATATGCGTATTGAGGGCAGTTACAAGCATTAGAGAATTATCAAGATTCTTTTTGATATCAACATAATTTGGTTCCATCCCAATAGCACAATTGTCATTAAAACTCACACAGGCATCTCCAATAAGACGGGCCGACATGATAAAATTGAAAATTATCATTGGCTTAAACACGTTGAGCTGGAAATGACCATTCATTGCACCAATTCCTATTGCTACATCATTGCCCATCACCTGAGCCATAGCCATAGTAAGTGCTTCCGATTGGGTTGGATTAACTTTTCCAGGCATGATGGAAGAACCGGGTTCGTTTTCAGGAATTAGGTACTCTCCTATTCCGCAGCGTGGTCCAGAGGCAAGCATTCTGAAATCATTTCCGATTTTCATCAATGAAACAGCAACAGTTTTTAATGCTCCATGAGCTTCAACCAAAGCATCATGCGCAGCCAAGGCTTCAAATTTATTTGGAGCAGTAACGAATGGATGTCCACTCAGTGCAGCAATTTTGTCTGCAACCAGTTCTGAGTAGCCTTTAGGCGTATTCAAACCTGTTCCCACAGCGGTTCCTCCCAGTGCCAGTTCGGCAACATGAGACAAACTGTTTTTAATAGCTTTTATGCCATTATTAAGTTGAGCAACAAAGCCTGAAATTTCTTGACCTACAGTTACTGGTGTTGCGTCCATAAAATGGGTACGACCAATTTTTACAACATTCATATACGCTTCGGCTTTAGCCTGAAGTGTGTCGCGCAGTTTTTCAATACCCGGAATTGTATGTTCCACCATAATGCTGTAAGCAGCTATATGCATAGCGGTAGGGAAAGTATCATTTGATGACTGTGACTTATTAACATCATCGTTTGGATGCACATATTTTTTTGCATCTTCGAGACTACCTCCATTCAGTACATGTGCACGATTTGCTATTACTTCATTCAGATTCATATTTGACTGTGTTCCTGAACCGGTTTGCCAAACAACCAAAGGGAATTGATCGTCGAGTTTACCATCAAGAATCTCGTCGCATACCGATGAAATAAGATTCTTTTTATCTTCTGCAAGTACGCCAAGTTCGTTATTTGCCTGAGCCGCAGCTTTCTTCAAAATCGCAAAGGCATAAATTACCTCAGTAGGCATCTGATGTCCGCCAATTTTAAAATTTTCTTTTGAGCGTTGTGTCTGCGCTGCCCAATATTTGTCGGCGGGTACATCTACATAGCCCATCGAATCTTTTTCTTTACGGAATCCCATATTTTATATTTTTTTGAAATAATTTAAAATCTATTACGCGGGGCAAAATTAATAATTTTTCGATTTATAATCGCTACAATCTTCGTCCATAATTAACATTATTTGGCTTTGTAAACTTTGAAAGCTTACTTAATCTTCGTTTTTTCTTAAATGATCTTTTTAACCATTGCATATGAAACCCATCCCAGCATTACATTTAACCAAAATAAGGGATAACCCATCTTAACTGACTCTACAAAACTTACACTTGTTGCAAATCCCTTTATCCATTCTATACTTATTAGACTTGCTGGAATGATACTAATGAAGACCGCTACGATTGTCATAATATGAAAAAATTCTGACTTAAAAAATAATAGTTGTTTTACAAAGTAAAAAACAGCTGCCACTAAAGTGACGGTCACTATCAAGTACCAAACATATATCACATGTGTTTCATCCCCTATCTTAGTGTACAACTGTCCAAATATCCATTTTGAGACAAAAAATCCAAACAATGAAAAAAAATAAAGCAGCAGGATGCTTATAAAAACTATCCTCCTTTTAGGTTTGCAAGTGATTAAAATAGGAAAAAGATAGGACAGAACAGCAAACAAAGTCACTATATATACTGCTTTCAAATCTGTGTTTATCCATGATATCCCATCCCAACCTATAAAACTTCTAATCTCAAAGAGCCATATCAACATGGAAAAGAATCCAAATAGGATTGGTAAAAAAAGCAACCCAAAGTCCACTAATTTGAATTTATGATTTTCCATATTTCAAACATAAAAAAAGCACTTGGTAAAACCAAGTGCTTCAATTATTTTTATCTGATTTATTGTAATTTAGAAAGTTGGGCAACCCAAGGGGCGATTGCGCACGCCGCAGAGGGTATAAACATATGACATCTCAAAAGCTCCATTTCCTCTCGTTGCCGGTCTTAGTCTCGATATGTTGATGTCATAACTCAGTCCAAATGTTGAGCTGCCATAGCGAATGCGCATCATCGCCACCAATGCATCGCTGGCAATCTGTCCCGTTGGTGAACTTACTATTCTCAGCCATGGGCCGATTTCAAAGGCCTGACTGCTTTGCGCTCTTTT
>JBILRK010000369.1:0-3418 GCA_044372705.1 Saprospira sp.
ATTCAGTCAAGTCGGCCAAATGAAGACTCATTTCATAATCCAATCCTATAAAAATTGCCCCTTCATCTTTTTTTTCACTATTGTGAATAATACCTGGAAAAACACCCCCTGCAATTGTTTTAGACGTCGACTTGAATACTTCGCTCAAATAACCGATGTCTTCTTTGTTAACATCTGCAACAAAACACAAAATTGATTTTATGTCCGAATCCGTTTCAAAACTTCTTAATGAGGCTTCGAATGAATTTTTTTCCAGACTGGACTGATAAAACACTTTCATATTAGCTTAGTTTAGATATTAAACATCAAAATGATTAAAATGTTGACTTAAGGCTTGCCGTGGCAGTTTTTGTACTTCTTGCCACTTCCGCAATGACATGGATCGTTTCTCCCGATTTTTGGATCTACCTTTCTAGGCATCACTTTCTCAAGGGCCTGATTTTGATCTTGCTGCATTGCTTTACGCACGCGTTCTTCCTCTTCTTTTTGTTGATCGATGTTGGTCTGAACCTCTTTGCTTACAGGTGCTTTTATCTGCCTTGCCTGTTTTACTTCTTCCTCTTGTTGAATAGGAATCATACCCTGGAATAAGAAGCTCGACATTTCCTGACTGATTTCACTATTGAGGGTAACAAAGAGTTTGCGCGACTGAATCTTGTATTCAACCAAGGGATCTTTTTGCGCGAATGAAGCATTTTGTACCTGATCTTTGAGCTCTTCCATATTGCGCAAATGCTCTTTCCATGAATAGTCGATTACAGCCAGGGCAATGCTTTTCTCAATTTCATTTATCAGTGTTTTGCCATGACTTTCAATTGCCGGTTTCATTTCGGCATTTATTTCAATACCTTTTATACCATTGGTGAATGGAATGGAGATACGGGTATATTTCGAACCTTGGTCATTGTTAACACGCTCAATGATAGGCATAACCATTTCTATGATAGATTTGAATTTTCTTTGGTAAGTATCACTGACATAATCGTGCAGACCATGAGCCAATTTATTCAATTCTGATTCGCGGAAGGTTTTGGCATCTAACTCTGGCTCTACGCCAAAATAGCGTAGCATGTCCTCTTTAAAAGCAGCGAACTGGCTGGAAGATTGATGTTTTTCCAATAATTCATATACCAAATCCTGGAACATATCACTCAAGTCGATCGCCAAACGTTCACCATGCAAGGCATTTCCTCTCCTTTTATATATTCCTTCGCGCTGGATATTCATAACATCATCGTACTCCAATAGACGTTTACGAATACCAAAGTTATTTTCCTCCACTTTTTTCTGAGCTCTTTCAATCGATTTGGTAATCATGCCATGTTGCAAGACATCGCCTTCTTTGTGGCCAAAGCGATCCATAAGTCTTGCGATACGTTCAGAACCGAAAAGGCGCATCAACTTATCTTCAAGAGAAACATAGAACTGCGACGAACCCACATCGCCCTGACGACCGGCACGACCACGCAACTGACGGTCAACACGACGAGAGTCGTGGCGTTCGGTACCAATGATTGCTAAACCACCGGCTTGTTTAACTTCTTCGCTCAGTTTAATGTCGGTACCACGACCAGCCATATTGGTGGCAATGGTTACCTGTCCTTTTTGGCCTGCCTGCGCTACAATTTCGGCTTCACGGGCATGCTGTTTGGCATTCAACACATTGTGAGGAACACCACGTAAATTCAGCATACGACTCAACAACTCAGATTTATCTACTGAAGTGGTACCTACGAGTATCGGACGGCCCGATTCTCGCAACTTTATAACTTCCTCAATAATGGCATTATATTTTTCTTTGTCGGTTTTATAAACCAAGTCATTTTTGTCATCGCGCTTGATTGGTTTGTTGGTTGGGATTGCAACAACATCCAATTTATAAATGTCCCAAAGCTCCTGCGCTTCTGTTTCAGCAGTACCGGTCATACCGGCAAGTTTGTGATACATACGGAAAAAATTCTGTAGGGTAACCGTAGCGTAGGTTTGTGTTGAACCTTCAATCTCCACATTTTCTTTAGCCTCAATTGCCTGGTGCAGACCATCGGAATAACGACGTCCTTCCATAATACGGCCGGTCTGTTCATCCACAATTTTCACTTTACCATCTATTACCACGTACTCTTCTTCTTTATCAAAAAGTGTGTAGGCCTTTAACAATTGTGAAAGCGCATGCAGTCTTTCTGTTTTGGCTGTATAGATACGAATCGCTTCATCCTTTGCGCGAAGTTTTTCTTCTGCATTAAGTTTAGTACTGCTTTCAATAGCTGATAATCTGGCACCGATGTCTTCCACCACAAATAAGCTTGGATCGGAATTGCCTTTACCCAAAAATTCTGAACCTTTATTGGTGAGCATCACATTGCGCGATTTCTCTTCGATAACGAAAAGCAAGGGAGCATCTGCCTTGTGCATGTGTTTGCTCTGCTCCTGCATGTAATGATTTTCGGTTTTCTGCAAGATAGTTCCTATTCCCTGCTCACTCATAAACTTGATGAGTGCGCGGTTTTTAGGCAAACCTCTGTAGGCCCTGAAAAGGTCGAGACCTCCATGATTTTCCTCTACCCCACTGTCTCCATTGGCGATTTTTTGTTTGGCATTTCTCAGAAAGTCATTTACTAATTGTTTCTGTGCATTTACCAAGGCTTCAACAGCATGTTTCAGCGACTGATAAAGTTCGGCACGGTTGTCTTTAGGTGTTGGTCCTGATATAATAAGTGGTGTACGGGCATCATCAATCAAAACGGAGTCCACCTCATCCACTACGGCATAATGAAATTTACCCTGTACGAGTTCATCTGCCGAATAAACCATGTTGTCGCGCAGGTAATCGAAACCGAATTCAGAATTAGTACCATAGATAATATCTGCCTTGTATGCCTTTTTTCGACCATCTGAATTAGGGCGGTATTTGTCGATACAGTCAACTGTCAGGAAAAGGAAATTGTGCAAAGGCGCATTCCATTCGGCGTCACGTTTTGCAAGATAGTCGTTCACCGTCACAATATGCACACCTTCACCTGCCAAACCATTCAGATAAGCAGGAAGGGTTGATACAAGGGTTTTACCCTCACCGGTAGCCATCTCAGATATTTTACCACGATGCAAAACAATACCACCAATGAGCTGAACATCATAGTGAATCATTTCCCATTTTACTGTATTGCCAGCTGCCTGCCAGGTATTTTTCCAAAAAGCCTTATCGCCTTCGATATAAACCGGAGAAGCAGAACCAAGACGAACAGCTATTTCACGGTCGAAATCGGTAGCACTAACTTCCAAGGTTTCGTTTTTGGTAAAACGTGTTGCCGCTTCTTTCATAACGGCAAAAGCCTGAGGCAGTATTTTTTCCAATACCTCCTCAATCATTTCATTGCGGCGTTTGGCCAATTTGTCAGCGTCTGAAAAATATTCCGTTTTT
>JBILRK010000013.1:0-12105 GCA_044372705.1 Saprospira sp.
CTTTCGCCGTCGCTACATTGGTTCAAAAATTTATTTTTCAGTTGCAAAATATTCATTTGAGACAAGGCATTCTCTATGATTACTTTGTCTTCAGGACTTAGAAAACCTGTAATGCCCAGGTAAGGATGCCGTCCCAAAGCGACAAATTCCCAAACTTTTAAATAAGGGAAATCAATTTTTCCGGTTCCAATCCAGCATATTTTTCTGGCCATTTCATTTGCAGATAGAAGAGAAATTGATGTCCCTTCAATCATGATTTCACCTTCCAATGGCTTGTAAATTCCTGCAAAATGTTTTAAAAGCGTGCTTTTTCCACTGCCGTTTCGGCCAATAAGAGCAGTAAATTTTCCAGCATTGAAATAGGCATCAAACTTATCTATAAGTCTGTTTTTAGCACTAAAGCCTATGCTGAGGTTTCTGCAGCTGATTTCCATATTAGCTAAATAATTTTAAGATTATTTACCACTGGCTAATTTTTCCGGCTTTAAGCATTTCTGCGTATGCTTTAGCGAAATAGGTAAGGATGATATCGGCTCCTGCACGACGGATGGACATCAGCATTTCGGGCATTGCCTTTTCAAAATTAAGCCATCCATTTTGGCAGGCAGCGGTGAGCATGGCGCATTCGCCACTAACGTTATAAGCAGCAATCGGCTGTTCAAAATTTTGTTTAAGGAGCGCGATGATGTCTAAATAGGGCAGTGCTGGTTTAACCATCAAAAAATCGGCTCCTTCCTGCACGTCTAGACTGGCTTCAATGAGTGCCTCTCGACTGTTGGCAGGATTCATCTGATAGGTTTTTTTATCGCCTGATTTTGGTGCAGAGTCTAAGGCATCGCGGAAAGGTCCGTAAAATGCAGAGGCGTACTTGGCGCTGTAGGACATAATGGAAACATCGGTATAGCCAGCAAGGTCAAGTGCTTCGCGGATAAAACCGACTCGGCCATCCATCATATCGCTTGGTCCGAGAATGTCGGCGCCAGCCTGTGCTTGTGCAACAGCCATTTTTGCCAGTATAGGCAGGGTGGTATCATTTACAATTTCTCCTTTTCATTAACATAGCCATCGTGCCCGTCGCTGCTGTAAGGATCCATGGCAACGTCAGTCATGAGGCAGATTTCCGGAAAAGTTTCTTTCAGTTTTCTAAGAACATGCAGATAGAAATTTTCTTCGGCATAGCTGTAAGTCGCAATTTTATCTTTGAGGTTTTCCTCCACTGCAGGAAAAAGAACATAGGTGCTAATGCCTAATTTTAAACAACTTTCAATTTCTGGCAAGAGCATGTCCAAGCTCCAGCGATAGTTACCGGGAAGGGATTTTACTTCGTTTTTAATTCCTTTACCGTCATAAACAAATATGGGATAAATTAAATTTTCAACGCCAAGATGTGTTTCTTGTGCAAAGGCTCTGACGGCTTTATTTTTACGATTTCGGCGAGGACGGATGTTCATTATAGATGAAAGAGTGAATGAAGGTGTTAGGAGATAGGGATTAGGTACTAGGTATCAGGTATTAGTTATCAGGTATCAGGTATCAGTTATCAGTTATCAGGAGATAGGGATTAAGGATTAGGTATCAGTTATCAGTAATCAGGAGATAGGGATTAGTTATCAGATATCAGTTATCAGTTCTAAGGAGATAGTTGTCAGGTATTAGTCGTTAGTTTATTAGTTCGTGATGAACGTATTATTAGTAATTGGGTGCGGGCTTTATCCTTGCTGAAGATCCGAAGTGAAATGTACTTATGTTTAGCTTAAGTCTTTCTAATTAAAAAAATTCATTGGATCGAAATAGAAAAACCAGACAAAGGATCCCAAAACTGTTGGAAACATAATTCCTCTTATGAAATTTTCATATCTCAGCCTGTTGGCATAAATTGTTGGAATTAGATTGATACAAATTGCCAAAAGTGCTACCGTACTTGTTTTAAAACTGAAGTTTATACCTTCGGAACCTTTAAATGCTATGTTGAACAGGAATAAGATTCCAAAAGTAGCTAGAGGTAGCAGAATGCCAATTATTAGGCCTACATAAAATTTATCTTTTATCATATTTATGAATTGAATGGACTTTTATGAATTTAACTTATTTGTTAAAATTTAGATGACTCAACTTTGGAATTGCCTTGTGCGCAGTAAGGTCATGCATAGAAGGTACGATGGATACATAACCATGTTCCAATGCCCAGATATCGGTATCTTCTCCAGGGTCTTCACAGTTAAATTTACCCGAGAGCCAATAGTAAGGTCTTCCGCTTGGATCAACATTTGGAATAAACTCTTCGGCCCAGTGTCCCTCGGCCTGACGGCAAACTTTAGTGCCTTTTATAGATTCTAAGGGTAGGTTTGGAATGTTAACATTCAATAGGAGTGTTTCTTCAAGACCTTTTTTCAAAACAGACGCTATAATCTCTGCGGCAAAATGTTGTGCAGCGCTGAAGTCGGCATCCATTCTGTAATTCAATAGTGAAAATCCGATAGAGGGTATTTTCTCAATGGAGGCCTCCATTGCGGCTGACATTGTACCAGAGTAAATGATATTGATGGATGAATTGGAGCCGTGATTGATACCTGAAACGCAGAGGTCGATTTTGCGGTCTTTAAGCAAAACATGCTTGGCCATTTTTACGCAATCGACAGGAGTACCCGAACACTCGTAGGCCTCAATGCCATCGAACAATTCAACTTTGTATAGCCTAAGCGGATGTTCCAAAGTTATAGCATGTCCCTGTCCTGATTGCGGACTGTCGGGAGCAACAACCAAGACGTCACCAAATTCAAGGGCTACTTCAATTAGCGCTTTTATGCCAGGTGCGCCGATTCCGTCGTCATTTGTTACTAATATTAGTGGTTTCATATTGGAATACTAAAGAATTTCTAATAATGGTTATTAAGGTTGCATCTAATAATATTAACTAAACCTTTCAATCTGCTTGATTTTTAAAATATTTACAGCCCAAAGATAAAAAAGAGGACCGAAGTCCTCTAATTTTTCACAATTAACTTGATTATGTTATTTTAAACTTTTCGAATTGAGTTAATAAAAAAAGTGGAATAAATATCAATCCCAGAACCAATGGTAAAAAACAAATTCCAAGTCCAACATCATTAAATCTTACGCCTTTTTCTTTCATGAATTATTGAGTACGAAATGACATTTTGTAGATGCCCTTTGGATTTTTTTGGTCTTGTTTTTTTTGGTGAATATGGTTTTGTAGAATATATAATGGAAAAAAAGATTTAAACTTTTAAATTATTTGGATAGCCTGATATCTCAATTTTATTGTTTCACTAGTCTTTTTACAAAATGCCTTGAATTGGAACTGATAGCTATTACATAAATTCCATTCGCCAAATATTCAATATTTTTTGAAAAGTTAGTCGTGTTTTGATATTCAGCCTCGATTCTTTTGCCATTAATATCATAAATTTCAAAAAGAACTCGCTCTGCTTTCCAGTCTTCAGGTATCTTAATATTGACAATATTATTTGCTGGATTTGGAAATAAAATAAGTTCTTCTTTCAATGTCAATGGTTCATCTGTTGAAGATGAATTGCTGTAGATATCTGATTCCCAAAGGCCTCTACCATAAGTTCCAGCCCTGATTTTACCGATACTTGGAGCAATTTCCAATTCCATTACAATAACATTGGGTAGTTGATTATTGAAATCTATCCAGGAACCTAAATTACTATTATAATAGTAAACACCAACATCAGTACCTACATACAAACCGTTATTACTATTGTTTTCATGAATAATACAGTTTACCGGTGAATTGGGTAAATTTAACGAAATATTTATCCAACTAAGCCCTCCATCAGTACTTTCAAAAACTTTATTTCCATTTTCAAAATTAGCATAAGATATCCAAAGATGTTGTGGATTATTATGATCGATTGCAATATAACTTATAATTTTAACACCACTACCTGCCGGTAAACCTAAAGAAGCCCATGTTTGTCCTCTATCTGTGCTTTTATACATTACAGAATCAGATGATAAGTAAATAACATTAGGGTCTGAGGGAGCCTGAAGCATTGCAGTTTTAAAAGAACTGCTTACGGCTCCGTTACTGAAATTATTCCAAGTTGTTCCTCTATTGTAAGATACAAAAACATCTTTGAGTGCAACATAAAGTGTGTCGTGATTTTCTACGTCAAGAAAGAAAGGCGCAATCCAATAACCTTGTTCAGGCGGTGATATATTTGCATAAAACCCATTTGAAAATCTAGCAATGTAACGACCATTTTGAGTCACATAATAAAAATTACTAGACATATTAGGGTCAAAAGCAAACTCCATACCATCACTTGCGCCAATTTGCACGTAAGCATTACCGTTTTTGATATAATGGCTGTTATCTTGTGTGCCATACCCAATTGTATCGGGATTGGAGGCAGTACCAATTCTGTAAATTTGTGCGATATGCATTTGATTCCCCAAAATTGACCAAGTATTTCCACCATTTTCAGTTTTAAAAACACCACCATCGCAACCTACAAAAACAACATCAGATAGGGTAGGATGATGTATTATGTCATGCATGTCAAGATGTACATAGTTAGATGGGACTCCATTACCGGTTGTTGTGTAAGGGCCACTCCAAGTGCTTGCTGCACTGAACGTTATGCCTCCATCAGATGATTTACATACATAAATATTTCCAGCTGTGTATATCTTATCCTTATTTGTAGGGTCTATTGTTAATTCACAATAATCATAACCACCTGTGTTTACATTCGGATTATATACATTTCCTAAAATAGAAGGACTTGTAGACTGAAGCGTCCATGTATTTCCTGCATCAGTTGAACGATACAGTCCTCCATAGCCAAAACTACTATTTTGCACTAGAGCATATACATAATTTGGGCCATCTGGCGATACCGCAAGTTCTATTCTTCTTGAAACCGATGGGATACCTGTGTTAAGTAGTGTCCAAGAAGCTCCTGCATCGGTAGAACGATAGATTTCATTGGCGTTACAAGCATAAACAGTATCAGGATTGTTAGGGTGAAATTCAGCATCAAAAAAGCGATTTATCTTTTTTGTAGACCAGCTTATGCCTCCGTCATTGCTATATTTTAATCCATTAGTACAGGCTGCAATTAGTATATTGCTATTACTTGGATTTAATAGAATTCTAAATATGTTTCCATTAAATAAGTTATTTGAATTTGGGTCTAGTGCTAGATATGTCCAACTCAAGCCCCCATCAATAGATTTAAATATACCTTTGTTTACAGCATTTAGCGCAAAACTATTTTCACCTGTTGCCAAATAAATAATCATAGGATTATTAGGGTCAACAGCAATATCAGAAGTGCCTAGAGTTGGTAAATTATCGGTCAGCGCCTGCCAGTTATTTCCTGCATCTGTAGATTTCCACAATCCACCGGTAGAGCTACAAACCCAAATATTATTGGTATTCCATGGTTCAATATAAACTTTATGAACTCTTCCTGTACCTTTGGGACCTCCAATTGGTATTACACTAGGATTTAGGCTAGTCCAATTACCGATATTATTACTTTTTAAAGCTGAATTAATTCTTAGCTGCTTCTTTGCTTCCCAATTATCTAATAAGAGCTCACAATTGGGGAAATTGCCATTTTTATCTAAACTGCGTGATGCAAAAAATTCCCAACGTTTGAATTTATCAATCTCATTTTCACCATCTGCATCATCTTCATTGTGTGCTGCATTGTTTATTTCCTGTAGATATTGCTGTCTGATTTGTTCAAATGTGTTTTGAGCGAAAAAAGTATTAGACAAAAACATAAAAAAGACAATAAATATATTTTTCATGGGTTCAAAGTTTTGATTTAACATTTGAGTATGTATGACATTTGGTGTATATATGATTATTGCAAAAATATATTTTTTAGTGAAAAATTACAATATCTTACTCATTAAATATTCATCAACATAGTTTCCATTTACACAAATGGAAGCTTTTTTTGTGCCTTCTATTTCAAAACCCATTTTTTTATACAGGGCTATACCTCTTTCATTGTGAGTCATAACAGATAGTTCAAGTCTTTTTGTGCCATTTTCTATTGCCCATTTTTCCATATACTCGAATAATTTTGTACCGACACCTTTGCCCCAATGCGACTTTAGGATGGAAATGCCAATGTGCAGTACATGTACAACTCGCTTATTACGCCCATACATATTAAAGGCGACTAATTGCCCGATTAATTTTCCATCATCTTCGGCCACGAATATATTGTTTCCACCAGTGTTCAGGGAGATAATCAACTGAAATGGCGTCATTTGACGTTCGCCGGGCTCCTGCATCATAAAATCAGATTCGGCATCTGTTTTATTAACCAATTCGAGATAGGCAGCAGCATCGGCAGAACGAAGACGGCGTATAATCATAAGATTTTCGGGCTTGTTTTTTGAAAAATAAACTGTTAGTAGGCATACTTTCTGCAAAAATCAATATTTTTAAGCAATAAACCACACTTATGTCAAAAAATACCTTGGGTCTGATTCTAGGCCCCCTGCTTTTTGTGCTAATGTTATGGATTCGCCCAGCTGAGATGTCCGTTCCGGCTTCTTACACAGCCGCTGCTACACTTTGGATGGCGGCCTGGTGGATTACAGAATGTGTTCCTATAGCTGTAACCGCAATGTTGCCGCTCATTATATTTCCAATATCGGGTGTAATGAATATAAAAGATGCAGGTTCTGGCTATTCAGATCCAGTCATTTTTCTGTTCATAGCCTGTTTTATGTTGGCAACTGCAATCGAAAAATGGAATCTGCACCGCAGAATAGCACTCAATATCATTCGCTTTGTCGGTACAAAACCAAGTATGGTAATTCTTGGATTTATGCTCGCAACAGGTTTTTTATCAATGTGGTTGAGTAATACAGCAACTACCATTATGATGCTGCCAATTGGCCTTTCTTTATCAGCAGTAGTGACTGAAGATTTTCAGGATAAAACTTTCAAAGCAAACTTTACAGCTGTTGTTTTGCTTGGAATTGCCTATGCATCATCAATTGGTGGTATAGCAACATTAATAGGAACACCTACAAATATTCTTTTTGTCGGAGCAGTTGCCAAAAATTTCAATCAGGATATATCATTTGTAAGCTGGCTTATTTTTGCTTTTCCGCCAACCTTAATTTTGTTGATTTCTGCTTGGTTTTATATGGTTTGGGCATTTAGTATCCGTAAAAATGAGAAAAAAATTATTGCAGATCAGGATGCAGATGTTCGGATAAACAGTTACTTAAAAGAACTGGGGCCTTTGAGCTTTGAAGAAATTACTGTTGCCATTGTTTTTGCATTAGCCGTATTAGGTTGGATTTTACGAGCATTCTGGCTTAAAAGTATCATTCCTAATGATGCCATCATTGCATTGGTAGCGATGACCATCTTATTTGTTATTCCTTCAAAGAAAAAGGCTAAAGAAACTGAGAAAGAAGCTCATATTGATGAGGATACCTACAAAAAATACCCTACAATTCTTGAC
The DNA here is from genome assembly GCA_044372705.1 of Saprospira sp. Classification (GTDB taxonomy): domain Bacteria; phylum Bacteroidota; class Bacteroidia; order Chitinophagales; family Saprospiraceae; genus Saprospira. The sequence continues at coordinate 7,497 of JBILRK010000013.1, forward strand.
TGGCAAACTGCAGTGAACATTCCATGGGGCGTCATTTTGCTTTTTGGTGGTGGATTATCTTTGGCTATGGCATTTGAGGTTTCGGGACTAGCCGCCTGGATTGGGAAATCGCTGAGCGTTTTGCAGATTTTGCCCTTTTTTCTGATTTTGATGCTAGTGGTTACTATGGTTAATTTTCTTACCGAAATTACCTCTAATGTTGCTACGGTCTCAATGGTGTTGCCAGTGTTGATTGCTATGTCAAAATCTTTGGAAATTCATCCCTATTATCTAATGATAGGAGCTACCTGTGCGGCATCTTGTGCATTTATGTTGCCTGTTGCTACAGCACCCAATGCAATTGTTTATGGAACTGAGAAAATTAAAATAGGGCAGATGATAAAAACAGGGTTTTGGCTGAATATTATCTCAATAATAATATATACGCTCTTTATTTATTACACTTTGCCATTGATTTGGAAACTGTCATAGATTATTCTTCGATTACTTTTTTATCGGCGAATACCCAGAATTTCTGTCCCAAAAAGTTGAAGACTGCTGTGAGTCCCGTAGTTATTATGATTGCGTAGAGGTGGGCACCAATTTTAAATCCTGCAAAGTCGCAAATTTGATTTGCAAAGCTGAAAGGGAAGTAATCGATGAAGCCCTTGTCGCGAAGTAAATAAAGGAAAAAAGAATTAAAAAATACATTTAGTCCCAATGAGATACTATACAAAAGCAGCGATTTAAAAATTCTTTCTTTTGTATGATCGGTTTTCCTCCAAGTCCAACGATTATTGAGCGTATAAGTAACTGTGAATCCAAATAAGAATGAAATTGCTTTGGCTACCACCTCATTATCGAAAAGAAAAACCTTTTCGGGTAATAAGTTAAGGACAATAAAATAGCATATTATGTCCGTTAAAACGGCCAAAACACCTATGAGAATGAATTTTATAGCCTGTTTGTTGGATTCAGGCAATTTTTTTAACTTTTGTTTCATCAAAATAAAAAACAGGATTTTTCGAGGAAAATTAAACTCGAAATGAAGGCGCAAATTTAACTTAAAGTCTCAAATTAGAAGTATTTTATCCTTATTTTTTCTATTATGATATTTTAATGTCTAATAGCTAAGGCTATATTATACTGTTTGATTTTCGAAACTGACCAATCCCGTTTTTAGGTCATAATATGCTGATACAATATCAATTTCACCACTAGCTTTAGCGTCTTTCAGGTACTCACTTTGAGATATGATGTCGTTGAAGGAGTTAAGTGTATTCTGTTTTACAACATTGTTAAAGGCAACATTATCTTCCAATAAAATTGAGCGATCACATCCGCATTGATTGACTGCTTTTTCAATTTTTTGAGTGATTGAGCCTATAAACCCTTCATCAATTTTATTGATAGCTGTCGCTATTGCACCGCATTCAGAGTGACCCAACACCACAACAAGTTTAGCGCCCAATTTCTGACAGGCTAGTTCAATACTGCCTAAAATATCTTCATTGACAATGTTTCCGGCAATTCTAATGGCTAAAATGTCACCTAAACCAAGGTCGAATATAATTTCGGGACTGGTTCTTGAATCAATACAGCTCACTACAACAGCCATTGGGTATTGGCCGCTACTGCCAGCTACAACCTGTTTGGTGTAGTCTTTATGACGAGCCTTGCCCAATGCAAATCTTTTATTACCTTCATTCAGCAACAAAAGTATATCTGCTGGGCTAAGAGAATCGAGCGTTTCTTTATCGAGATAGTCTATGAAATCAGCCTGGTCGTCTAGGTTATACTTGTCCTTTAGGCCAACTACATTTAGCTGAATATTTTTCTCTTTACTGATGGTAGTTTTAAACTCATCGATTATTTCTAAAACATCATTGTCAATAAAATCGCAGTTTACAGCATCGATGGTTATTTTAGACCCTTTGGGCAAGCCCCAAAGCGCTTGTTTAATGCCGGCTTTGTTGAGGAATGAGACCTGATTAGCCAAAGTTAAGTTATAGCTTTCAACTTTGTAATTAGTGTCTTTATTCATAATAAAAGGATAATTGAGGTTACTTTTCAAAAGAAAGAAAGTACTTACTGCTAATCCTATTAATATTCCTACTAACAAATCTGTAAAAACAATAGCAAAAATAGTGACTAAAAATGGTATAAACTGATCCCAGCCTTTTTTATACATGTCTTTGAATAAGGATATCTTAGCTAACTTATAACCCGTGAATAAAAGTATTGCAGCCAGGGAAGACAGAGGAATAAGATTGAGGAGTGGACCAGCAAACAATACAAATACCAAAAGGAAAATACCATGAGATATAGCTGAAATTTTGGTTTTTGCGCCAACGTTTATGTTTACTGAACTCCTTACAATAACAGAAGTTAATGGTAGTCCGCCAAGAAGGCCTGAAATGCTATTGCCAATACCCTGAGCAACTAGTTCTCTGTTAGGAGAAGATTGCCTTTTTTCAGCATCTAATCTTTCGACCGCTTCCAGGTTTAAGAGTGTTTCCAGTGAGGCAACGATTGCAATTGTAGCAGCAGTAATCCAAACTTTTGGATTTGTAACAGCATTAAAGTCGGGTAAAGTGACAATTGAAGATATATTTTCTATTGCTGGTATATTCACCAAATGACTGGAAGATATGTAAAAATCCGGTATGAAATTTTGAAAAACAAAATTGGCTAGAATTCCAAAAACTACGACTAATAGTGGTGCAGGTAAAATGTTTTTCAATGTACTTTTTTCCCAGAAAATTAGGATTAAAATCGAAATGACCGAAATGGTTGCTGCACCTGCAGAAAAGTAATTCAGCATGTTTAATAATTCAGAGAATGTATTCTGATTATCCGGTTGAAAAAATGCAAAATCACCTTCAAAGTCTTTATCATAGCCAACAGCATGGGGTATCTGTTTCAAAATGAGTATTATGCCAATAGAGGCGAGCAGTCCTTTGATAACATTTGATGGTACATAATCGGCAATAAATCCTGTTTTGGCAATTCCACTGATAGTTTGAAATAAACCGGCAATGACAACTGCCATGAGGAAAACTTGAAAATTTCCCAAGGACATAATAGAGGCAGCCACAATAGCTGTGAGGCCCGCAGCAGGACCACTAACGCTTATTTGCGAATTACTGATAATGCCAACAATAATACCACCAACGATTCCTGAAATTACTCCGGAAAGAATTGGTGCGCCACTGGCAAGTGCAATTCCCAGACATAGTGGTAATGCAACCAAAAAAACAACTAGGCCAGCAGGTATGTCTTTTTTAAGGTTTTCTAAACTAAATAATTTGGCATTCATATCTCTGGGATTTAAAAATTAAATATAAAACTTCACAATTTTATAAATAAATAAAAGTAATACCAAATTTGTTTAGAAGTAAAACTATTAAAATATTGTTAAGGTACTTGAAAAGGTTTTTATGATTTGTTGTAATGAATTGAAATTCAGAATATTTACTCAATAATCAGTTCATCTGCAAATATCCATGCATCTCCACCAGCTCCCTGATGCCACTCAGGGCATTTACCGTAGTTCTTGGCACTTACTTTTAAGTAGCGTGCAGTTTTTTCGAGGTTTAAACCTAGTCTTTGTTGAATACTGATCTCGGTATTGTCTGCCTGATTGTTTTTTACAACTCCGGCCTCAATAAAATTGATACCATCTGAGGAAATTTCGAATTTGACTTCTTTTGGAAACCAAATCCAGGAACGTTGGTCTTGTAAGCAGTTCAATCCGAGGTAATTGATTGATTTTTCTTTCCCTAAATCAACAGTGAAAACCAAATCCTGTTTCTGGTATCCCTGCCAAAAACCGCTGCGATAGTCATCACCACCAAATAGCCCGTCAATAAGTGCGTTCTGGCCGCCAGCGGCATATCGGTCGGCAAATGTTGCATTCAATCTGATGTTAATGTTTTTATCGGTTTTGGGATAGAAGGCCTTTGTTGTCTTTGATTTTTTGTTGTTTTTGTCTTTTGCAAAAGCGTAAAATGTCGATTTATCCTTTATCGTAATTGGTTGTTGATATAAAACTGCTTTGGCTTCATCATTTTGATCTCCAGTCCAATAATAAATGTCATAATTGCCCGCAATAGAAAGGGAGACATCCATACTATCCCCAAAAGCATTTGAAGCGCTAATAAAGTAGGGGACTGGAACAATTTTCAAAGAATCTGCAATTTGGGTTTTAGGACTATTTTCTGTTTCGCTTGCCCAGTTTGTATTGGCATCCGAACTCATTTCAAATTCGAGCTTGCCTTCTGATAAGTCTTTGTGACTGATATAGCTTTTTGTATAGATTTTGCCATTCAGTTTCAGCCCTTTTACAAAGATATTTTTACTGCTGTTGTCTTTGGCTTCAAGAACAAAATTTTTACCATTTTCATAATTGATGGTAATTTTATTAAAAATGGGACTGCCTATAATATACTGATCAGATCCGGGTGTAACCGCATAGAAACCCATTGCTGACAAGACATACCAAGCCGACATTTGACCACAATCTTCATTTCCCGATAATCCATCAGGTGCATTTCTATATAATTCACGCATGATTTGTCTTAGCCTCGACTGTGTTTTTGCAGGCTTGCCGACAAAATTGTACAAATAA
>JBILRK010000372.1:0-3389 GCA_044372705.1 Saprospira sp.
TGATGATAAAATATATTTGGGGAAGCAGTTTGGACTCTTTTCGGGTTTATTGCTTCTTTTTTCTGTTTCAATTAGTCTGGTTTTTATCGGTTATCTTATTTTCCTGATGCTAAATCAGCCGCCAAATTCTGCTTTGATTCGAACAGAGTCGAAACCATATTCGGGCGGATTTGTACAAAACACTAAGTCCGATTCCTATTCAAATCTATGGAAGGCTCCAGAAATATCATCACTGCCAGAAGGAGAAAATGCTGAATTAATAAAATATGGTAAAGATCTGATAGTGAACACCTCAAGATATTTTGGGCCCAAAGGTACCTTATCGGCAGGAGCTACAAATGGGCTCAATTGTCAAAACTGCCATTTGCAAGCTGGTACTGCTGCATTTGGCAATAATTACGGAGCTGTAGCTGCCACTTATCCGCAGGTGCGCCCTCGATCCGAAAAACCAGAGGATATACCCTTTAGGATTAACGATTGTTTTGAAAGAAGCCTGAACGGCAAGGCATTGGCTTTGAACAGTAAAGAGATGAAAGCAATTGTAGCCTATATGGAATGGCTGGGCAAAGATGTTCCCAAAGGAAAAGCACCAGAAGGTAGCGGGCTCATTAAACTTGCTTATATGAACAGGGCCGCCGACCCACAAAAGGGTAAATTGGTTTATGAGAATCAATGTGCCAGATGTCATGGTTCTATGGGAGAGGGTAAAATTTTTCCCGACGGAATTAGTTATGAGTATCCTCCACTTTGGGGCGATAAAGCATATAATGTGAGTGCAGGCCTATTCCGCCTCGAAAAAATGGCCCGATTCCTAAAAGCCAATATGCCATATGGGGTAACTTTTGAAAAGCCAACGCTAAGCGATGAAGAAGCCTGGGATGTAGCGGCTTTTATCAATTCGATGCCCCATCCCATGAAAAAATTTCCGCAGGATTGGCCCAATCTGCTCACAAAAGCAATCGATGTACCATTTGGTCCCTATGCCGACGGATTCAGTGAAGAACAGCATAAGTACGGGCCATACCACCCTATTGTTGAAAAAATTAAAACACTGAAGAAAAAGAAATAATGAGTTTGATCCCAAAAATGATAAAAAACCAGAAGATGTATAAATTGTCGCTACTGATATGCTTAACAGTATTCTTAAACAATTTAGGCTTAGCTCAACATACTGAAAAAACGAGTAAAGACAGCAGTTCCATTGCACAGATATTAAGGAAGGGAAAATTTGAAGGTTTTTCAAGAAGTTTTTTGATGGGCACCATCAATGAAGCTAAACTCAAAGACTTTGTGTCGCTTGGGACAAATTTGGGCGGTTATTATGTGTCACCTGTTTGGAAAGGTTTTCAGATAAAGTTTGGAGGCAGCTTTGTGTTTAATCTGGCTGGAACAGATTTGACAAAGGTAGATAGTCTTACAGGAAAACCCAGTCGTTATGAAATTGGGCTCTACGATCTGCAAAATCCAGAAAGGCGATGGGATTTGGGTAAAATGGAGCAGATACTTATTAAATATCATTTCCGAAAATCATCTGTTACGCTAGGAAGACAATTACTCAATACGCCATTCATAAATCCGCAGGACGGGCGTATCCGGCCCACTTTCGAAGAAGGAATCTGGTTTGAAATCAACGAGCTTAAAAAGTTACAGTTTCAGAGCGGCTACATTTGGGGTATTTCACCTCGCTCCATCATCGGCTGGTACAATGTAGGGGAATCTATCGGTTTTTATCCCGAAGGAAGAAATCCGGATGGAAAACCATCGGGCTATGTTGGGAATACAAAAAGTGCAGGGGTGCTATTAGCCTCGGCAAGATATAAAACTATAGCTGAGAAATCAGGTTCAGAATTCGACATTCAAATTTGGGAACAGCTAGTGATCAACCTAAGCAATTCCATATTTCTTCAGGGCGATTGGTCAAAAAAACTGAACGGGCAGGGTTTGAAACTAAAAATTGGCCTACAGGGTATTTATCAAAATCCACTAGGGCAGGGAGGGAATCCGAACGATTCGATGAGATTTTTTCCATTGGATCAGCAGACATGGATTATCGGCGCTCAAACTGCATTGGAATCAAAAAAATGGAGCGCTGAACTGAATTATAACCGAATTTTTGGAACAGGCCGTTTTTTGTCGCCTCGCGAATGGGGTAGGGAACCTCTTTATACCTTTTTACCGAGAGAGAGACTTGAAGGAGCTGGAAATGTTCATGCATTTTCGTTAAATTTGATCTATAAAATACCCAAATCGGGTTTGCTTTTCAGACTTTCATATGCACATAATTTGCTTCCCGATGTCAAAGAGTCCTTGTTGAATAAATATGCAATGCCATCATTTGGTCATGCACAATGTTGGATTGAGAAAAAATTCGGCAAAAAAGCAGAAGGATTAAGTATCAAAATGTTGTATCTTTATAAATTGGCCTTATCAGATACCTATAATAATCCAAATTTTATTTACAATAAGGCAAATATGCATCACATGGATTTTATTCTTGATTTTAAATTTTAAATAAAACTGGCCTTTCTTTTATACTTTTAATAATATCAGCTAATGGAATCGGAAAAAAATAACAATAATAATGACCGAAGAGGTTTTTTAAAAAAATCAATATTGGCTGGTCTTGGAGCCACAATTATACCGGGCGTAAGATTAAATGCAAATGACTTTGAAACAGATAATTTTCTAAAAAAAGAGACTGGCGATGATAAGCCTAAGCCTGGTACCGTTAGTGTTCTGGTAACTTCAGATATTCATGCCCAGCTCAATACACATGATGAATTTTTTTGGGAAAACAATCAGGCTGTTTATAAAAAAAGGGGTGGAATGGCCGTGTTGAAAACAATGATTGAAACGTTGAAAAAACAAAATCCCGAGGGTACTATTGTTTACGACGGAGGAGATTATTTTCACGGACATGCAGTGGCTTCCATGACCGAAGGAGAGGCCTTAATTCCAATTTTTAATGAATTGGGATATGACCTTATGCTGCCCGGAAATTGGGAAGTGGTATATAAAAAGAAAAAAATGCTCTATGATATGGGGCATTCAAATGCTGCAAAAATATGTGCCAATATGTGGCACAAAACTAATGATGAAAGTAACGGAGAACTCGTTTATCCTGCCTATTGGATTAAATTTATAAAAGGTGTTAAAATAGGCTTTATTGGTTATACCGATCATTTGATTCCAAAACGTCAGTCGCCTGCATACAGCGAAGGGCTGAGTTTTGATCATCCCGACAAGCATTTGGCAAAATATGTTAAAATGCTGCGCGAAGTCGAGGGCTGTGCCGCTGTGATTGTAGTGACACATATAGGTCTTGCACAGCAGCTTGGCCTTGCCAATAATCCAGTTTGCGAGGGTGTAGACCTGCTCATCGGTGCCGA
>JBILRK010000566.1:0-3388 GCA_044372705.1 Saprospira sp.
GCAGGAGTTGTATAATTAACAGCACTTCCTCCGATAAAATTACAAACATTGGTTGGACCAAAGATTGCAGTAGGCGCTGGTAGGGTTCCAGCCGATACAGCCAATGACCTCATAGGAGTACTACCACAATTATTAACAGCCATTACAGTAATATTACCGGATGTAAAGTTACTAAATTGAACAGTAATGGTGTCATTCAGAGGATTACCAATAATTGTGGCACCTGAAGGCATACCCCAAATATAGTAATCAGCCCTTGCTGATGAATCAACCCAATAAGTTTGACTTGCAGCAGTACAAACGGTTGTATTTCCGAAAATAGTTGTTGGTGTTGCAGGAACAGCATCAACATAAATCTGATTGATTTGACTTGTTCCACAATCGTTTTCAGCAACAACTTCAACTAAACCTCCGGTGAAGCTTTGACTGAATTTGATGAGAACGCTATCTGAGCCTTGACCACTTAGAATTACTGAACCAAAAGGGGCTGTCCATACTAATCTGGTTCCTGGAATTTGATTTACAGCGAATATTTGACGTTGGTCAAAATATCCACACTGAGGTGCAACTGTAAATTGTGGCATTGCAGGAATAATATCAACATAGAAAGAGTCAGGTGTAGTCAGACCACAAACCGTATTACCGGTAACAACTATGTAACCATTGGTGAAGGTTCCATCAAGAGCAACAAAAATCTTGAATGTCCCTTGACCAGTTACAATTGACATACCCTGTGGTACTTCCCAGTCGTAATAACTGATACCTGGTAGAGAATCAACCTCATATTTTACAAAACCTGCCACAAGTGAATCGCATAGTAAAGTAAGACCAGTTATATTTCCAGGAATAGAAGGTGTTCCACCGTTAACAACAACCGTATCTGTTTTGGTACATCCTGCTGAATCAACTACATTGAATGGGAATGGACCTTCTGCATTCACATAGAAGGTATCCGTTCCAATATAAGGAGGAACCCCACCTTGTGCAGTTACAATTACCTGACCACTATTTTGGATACAGTCGAATGTAGCTACTGCAGTAACAGTGAGTGCAGTTGGCTGAGTAATGGTAACCGAGGTACTTACAGAACAACCGTTGATATCTGTAACTGTAACATTGTAGGTACCTGCAACCAAACCTGTTAAATCTTCGGTGCTAGCACTGTTAGACCAAGTATACTGATATGGAACAGTACCGCCGCTAACTGCAAGATTTGCAGCACCAGTAGCATTTCCGTTACAAGCAACATTTGTAGCACTTATCGTAGCAATTAGTGCTGCCGGTTGCGTAATAGTTACGGTAGCCGTAGCAGAACATCCGTTAAAATCGGTAACAGTTACAATGTAAGTTCCAATTGATAAGCCTGTAGCTGTTGCTGTGGTTTGCAGCGGTGAGGTATTCCAGCTGTAGCTGTAAGAACCTGAGCCACCAGTTGCGTTTACAGTAGCAGAACCATTGTTGCTACCTAAGCAAGACAAATTAGTCTGAGTTGTAGTAAGTGCCAAAGCAGCAGGTTGAGTTATCGTTACAGAAGCCGTAGTAGAACATCCGTTAGCGTCTGATACAGTTACTGAGTAAGTTCCTGCAGCTAGGCTGTTGAGATCCTCAGTGGTTTCTCCATTAGACCAAAGGTATGTGTATGCAGTTGTTCCACCAGATACTGACAGGTTAGCAGCACCAGTTGAGTTACCGAAGCAGAGTACATTTGTTCCAGAGATGCTTGCCGCTAATGGAGTAGCAGGTTCTGTAATTGTTACAGAAGCCGTTGAAGAACATCCGTTGGCATCGGTAACGGTTACTGAGTATGTTCCTGCAGCAAGGCTGTTTAGATCCTCAGATGTTGCACCATTTGACCAAAGGTAGCTGTATGCAGTTGTTCCTCCAGATACTGTGAGATCAGCAGCACCTGTTGAGTTGCCAAAACAAAGCACATTTGTTCCAGAGATTGAAGCAGCAAGTGCCGCAGCAGGTTGAGTGATCGTTACTGAAGTAGAAGTAGAACAGCCGTTGGCATCGGTAACTGTTACTGAGTAAGTACCTGCAGCTAGGCTGTTGAGATCCTCAGTGGTTTCTCCATTTGACCATAGGTAGCTATATGCAGTTGTACCACCTGTTACTGAAAGGTTAGCAGCACCAGTTGAGTTACCGAAGCAGAGTACATTTGTTCCAGAGATGCTTGCCGCAAGTGCAGCAGCAGGTTCTGTAATTGTTACTGAAGCCGTTGTAGAACAGCCATTGGCATCTGTTACAGTTACTGAGTATGTTCCTGCCGCAAGGTTAGATAAGTCTTCGCTTGCTGCACCATTTGACCAAAGGTAGCTATATGCAGTTGTTCCACCAGATACTGATAAGTTAGCAGCACCAGTTGAGTTAGCAAAGCAAAGTACGTTGGTTCCGCTGATGCTTGCAGCAAGTGCAGCAGCAGGTTGAGTGATCGTTACTGAAGTAGAAGTAGAACATCCGTTAGCGTCAGTTACGGTTACTGAGTATGTTCCAGCAGCGAGGCTGTTTAGATCCTCTGTAGTTGAACCATTTGACCAAAGGTAGTTATATGCTGTTGTTCCTCCAGATACTGTGAGATCAGCAGCTCCAGTTGAGTTACCGAAGCAGAGTACATTTGTTCCAGATATTGAAGCAGCAAGTGCCGCAGCAGGTTGAGTGATCGTTACTGAAGTAGAAGTAGAACATCCGTTAGCGTCAGTTACGGTTACTGAGTATGTTCCAGCAGCGAGACTGTTTAGATCCTCAGATGTTGAACCATTTGACCATAGATATGTGTAAGCCGTAGTTCCACCAGATACTGTTAGATCAGCAGCACCTGTTGAGTTGCCAAAGCAAAGTACATTGGTTCCAAATATGCTTGCAGCCAATGCAGCAGCAGGTTCTGTAATTGTTACAGAAGCCGTTGTAGAACATCCATTGGCGTCGGTAACTGTTACTGTATAAGTTCCAGCTGTGAGGCTTGAAAGATCCTCTGATGTTGCACCATTTGACCAAAGGTAGCTGTATGCCGTAGTTCCACCTGTTACTGTTAGATCAGCAGCACCGGTTGAGTTGCCAAAGCAAAGCACATTTGTTCCAGAGATTGAAGCAGCAAGTGCAGCAGCTGGTTGAGAGATCGTTACAGATGATGTAGTTGAACATCCGTTGGCGTCGGTGACCGTTACTGTATAAGTTCCAGCTGTTAAGCTTGCAAGGTCTTCAGATGTTGCGCCATTTGACCAAAGGTAGCTGTATGCCGTAGTTCCACCTGTTACTGTGAGATCAGCAGCACCGGTTGAGTTGCCAAAGCAAAGCACATTTGTTCCAGAGATTGAAGCAGCAAGTGCAGCAGCTGGTTGAGAGATCGTTACAGATGATGTAGTTGAACATCCGTTGGCGTCGGTGA
>JBILRK010000373.1:0-3384 GCA_044372705.1 Saprospira sp.
GGCTAGCTGCGGCAAAAGCCTAAAATTATTAAAGGTAAGTTTTACTGGAATCTGCCTGCCTCTCAAAATTGATATCAGTCCATGGTTGCTCATAATTTTGACTGGAATTCGGTATTGACCCGATTTCCCTTTAAATTTCATAATGGAACATACCCTTAGAAATTTGGCCTTATTATTAATTATCGCATTTTGAGACAAAATGTCTGTAATCTGTTCTAAAGTTGAACCCGATTTAATCTGAATTATAAGATCCTGATTTCTTGCTGACAGTTGGTTTCCATAGATTAAACTGTAGAAATAATATCCAATTATTATTCCCAACAGAGCTATAAAACCCAAGGCGATAAGAGCAATTTTTATGAATAAAGACTTTTTGGTTCTTTTTACAGAAATTGGTTCTATTTGGGCTTCTGTTTCAAACTCGGAATTTTCAGAAAGCTGTTCCGACATATCTATTGATTTGAGATTTGTATTGCCAAAAAAATCTAGTATTGCTCGTTTTCATTGGGAAAATCACCAGTTTTGACATCATCAATATACTTTTCGGTTGCTTCTTTCATCAAATCGTAAAGATTCAGGTAGCGACGCAGAAAACGCGGATGAAAATCTTTGGTGATACCAAGCATATCGTGCGATACAAGTACCTGTCCATCTACATGGGGACCTGCGCCTATACCTATTACTGGGATTGAAAGACTTTCTTTTACTTTTTTGCCCAAATCAGCCGGGATTTTTTCCAAAACCAAGGCAAAACAACCCAGACTTTCGAGATGTTTGGCATCTTCTAGCAGTTTTTGCGCTTCGGCCTCTTCTTTTGCACGAACAGAGTAAGTGCCGAATTTGTAAATTGACTGTGGTGTAAGTCCCAAATGCCCCATCACAGGAACACCAGCCGATAAAACACGGATAATAGAATCGGTAATTTCTTTGCCACCTTCCATCTTTACTGCATGACCTCCTGTTTCTTTCATAATACGAATAGTGGATTCCAATGCCATTTTGGAATTACCCTGATAAGACCCGAAAGGCAAATCGACCACAACAAAGGAACGTTCTACCGCACGAACAACCGACTGTGCATGATAAATCATCTGATCGAGTGTAATGGGTAGCGTAGTTTCATGCCCGGCCATTACATTAGAAGCCGAATCGCCCACCAACAAAATATCTATACCTGCTGCATCGAGAATTCTAGCCATTGAATAATCGTAAGCAGTTAGCATTGAAATTTTTTCACCGCGCTGTTTCATGGCATGAAGCACATGAGTGGTTACTTTTTTTATGGGTTGGTGTACAGACATGATATTAAAAGAGTTATTTTCGTTTTAATTAAGATTTAAGATGCCCTTATCGGGCAAAAATTTTGTCTTTCTACGTAAAGAACAATGCAAATATCAGAATTTATAAGAGACTGACAAACTATTATAATTCATAGTTGTTTCTATTCTTTGAATTTGTTTAAAAATATATTAGTTTTGCCATTCTAACATTAAAAAAATCAATTCACATGAATTTGATAAACACAATAAAGAAAACAATAATTGCATCATTGGCACTTAGTGCTACAATTTCTTGCAGTAACAAAGTAGATGTTATTGGTGAATGGAAAGAAATTCCGGTAGTTTATGCCGTTTTCTCACCACTGCCTGAAAATGGCGATAATTACTTCAGAATTGAAAAAGCTTTTCTTGATCCAGATACTGATGCTTTTCAAATAGCACAAAATCCAGATTCAATCTACTACGGACCCAATGAACTTGAGGTTGTGGTTTATGAACGTACCGAAACAAATCCTTACAGAGTTTTAGATACCTTGGAAAGAATTGATGCCAATACACTTGGCTTTGTAAGAGATAGTGGCATTTTTGCCAATAACCCCAATTATGTGTATGTAATGAGAGATAGGCCAATTGGTGGCAGTACAAGACGCTCATACAAAATGGTTATTAAGAATAATAGAACGGGAAGAACATTTACGCAATACTGTGATGCCATTCTTATGGGCAACTATCGTCCATCAGAAAATTCATACGAATATTTTAACATCACAAGCCCGGCTAATCCTAACAATTCATCATCAAGACCCATAAATTTCTGTGGAAGAAATCCGATTACCAGCGATTTCGAATTTCAAGATGTTAATTATACTTGGAATCAACCAACCAATGCAACCATATATGACCTAACAGCCACCTTCAGATATTATGAATATCAGGAGAATAATGGTGTTGTGGACAGTTCAACTTGGTCTGAGAAGAGTATAAGCTGGAAAGTTTTAAGAAATTATGTTCCTGATAATATTGGCACAAATGGAGATGCTGAAACAGTTAAGGTCTCAGGAGAAAATTTTTACAATTTCCTCAAAAACAATCTTTCTGATGTGAGTAACACAAATATAAAAAGATGTGCTCATCGCATCGACCTTAGAATAGATTGCGGAGGGCCTGAACTTGCTGAATTGATAAGCACTAGAAATGCCAACTCCAGCTTGATTGGAGGCTTATTTCCTGTCGACCCTTATTCAAACATTGAAGACGGAATTGGTATTTTCAGTTACAAATTTCATCTTATAAAAACCGGATACAAAATAGGCGCAGAGTCTATTGAATATTTAAGCGAAAGTGATGATACCAAAAAATTAGGCTTTAAAGCGCTTTCATGTAACTAGGATTAACAAAAAAACATATTCTTTAAGCAGTGTCACAAAAGTGATGCTGCTTTTTTTCTGCCATTTACGTCGCAAATTTTGGCACAACTTGTCATATTGTCAGTATTTATGGTCACAAAATGACATTTTGGTAAAAGTCTGTTACAAAAGTTTAGATGGTACAGCAATTGATAATTATGTCTTGAATTTTAAAAAGCAATTTATATTTAATAAGCACATTTATTAAACAATACTAAAGTTATGGGAAAAATAATTGGTATCGACTTAGGAACAACCAACTCTTGCGTATCGGTAATGGAAGGCAACGAGCCGGTTGTCATCACGAATGATGAAGGAAAAAGAACAACACCCTCCGTGATTGGATTTTTGGATAATGGTGAACGCAAAGTAGGTGATTCTGCAAAACGTCAGGCAATTACCAATCCGCTGCGCACTATTATGTCAATCAAACGTTTCATGGGTAGACGTTTCAGCGAAAGTTCAGGAGAAGCCAAAAATGTACCTTATCAGGTAACTCAGGGCTCAAATGATACCGTTCGTGTAAGAATTGACGACAAAGAATACACCGCACAGGAGCTCTCAGCTATGATTCTTCAGAAAATGAAGAAAATTGCCGAAGATTATCTGGGTCAGGAAGTTACAGAAGCGGTTATCACTGTTCCAGCTTACTTCAATGACTCTCAACGTCAGGCAACTAAAGAAGCCGGAGAAATTGC
>JBILRK010000011.1:0-12853 GCA_044372705.1 Saprospira sp.
CCATTTTGGTTGTGGCATGTTCGCAGAGTGCAAGAGGGCCGCGCAACATAGATCCCTCAAGAACTTCGGCGCCTTTTCCGATATAGATAGGGCCGGTTTTTGTATTAAGTATAGCGCAATCAACACTGGCACCCTCTTCGATAAAAAGATCATTAGCCGAACCAATTAATCTATTATCGATTCCCAATTCCTGCGATTTCCTACCCTCGCTTAGCATTTTAAAATCTTTTCTGATTTCTGCATCGTTGAGTGTAAAAATATCCCAAATGTGTTTAATCTGGGTGTAGGGTTCCATCCAATCTATGATGGCCAGCTGATCGGGCAGTTGATCGCCCAGAAACATTCTGCTTGCTGTTGCATCCAATTTAAGGGCAATAACGGTATCGCCATTGTATAATGCATGGTAAAGTGGAAGTTGTTTAATCCTGTTTACCAATCCTAAATCGGGAATTATTGATGCGTTTACAAGAATATTGACATTGGCAAAATGACACTTAAATTTATCGCTGAGGTGAAATTGAGTATGGTAAGAAACTCTAGCCTGCAGCATTTTCTCCCATTTTTCACGAATCGTTAAAATCCCCACACGAAAGTCAGCAATTGGGCGGGTGTAGGTAAATGGCTTCAGCTGATTTATCAGCGATTTATCATCAAATAGAATTAAATTTTCCATCGGGTCGGATGCTTTGTCTTTGAAGCAAATCTACAAAAAAAATTGAAAGAATGAACAATAGCTTTATCTTTGGACTGAATATTTTGAAAATTACTTTCTTTTGTAGCCGGTTACAACTAAAATTAGAATATAATGCTGACACTTTGGTTAATGCCTGATAAAGAAACCTACCTCAAGATTGGACAGCTGATTGCTGAATTGAGTACGGTGCATAATACTCCAAGGTTCGAACCGCATGTAACCCTTATCAGTGGCATAACTGATGATATTGAAACGGCACTGCTCAAGACCCAAAAATTAGCTGACAAAAACCGTCCTTTAAAAGCCTCTCTTACCGGGGTAGAATATTTGGAATATTTTTACCGTTGTCTGTTTTTCAGTACTGATGACAGCGATGAAATATATCGACTGCGCGAAGAGGCAGAGTCAATTTTTGAGCACTCGACCGTGAATCCTTTTATACCGCATATCAGCTTTCTGTACGGATCCTTACCAGTTTTCAAAAAAGAGGCTATCGTCGCCGAATTGGGGGACCGTTTTTTGGGCGGATTCTCGCTTCAGAAAATGCGCTTAGTCAGAACGGAGCTTGGCCCTGAGAACTGGGAAGTACTAGGCGAGTTTGAACTGCGGGGTTAGCCCCCGCAGACCTTATAGGTTTTATAAACCTATAAGGTCTGGGCAGCGCAGCTGCCCAGTAAACCGTACTGGTACAACCTGTAAAGGTTGGCGATGAGTTTTCCAAGATTTCCCTTTTCGGGTATCCTCGAAACAATTTCCGACAAACTGCTTTTCCCATCGCAATGTCTAAGTAGCTCCAAATCGTAAGCTGTTGTGTCGATGACAAAATCTGGCATGCCCTGAAACCTGATGGTAAGTGTTTTGATATCCTCAGGATTACCCGATAGTTCCGGGAGGCTACCTAAGCAGCTGTCCAATTTAGGACGCCAGTCCATAAGGCTATGTAAATCTAAAAAATCCGGCTCCTCTATTTTTTGTTTTGTAAAAAGCATCTGAATTCCGGGCCTTCTGCATAAGTTCGACATCCATAGAGAAAGGGCAGGCTTGCCCAGATTATACAAAAATGGCAACTCATGATCCGAAACCTGAGTAAGACCAAGAACAGCATCCATTGATCCTGCAAAATTCAAGCCCTGTTCGTTAGCTCTTTTAGCCCAAACCGAAATAGAATCGTGATGCGCAATCGGAGCAAAAATATCCACATCGAGATATGATTTTGGGGCAATAGCGATACCCTGCAGCCCACTATCGTTAGCCATAAGCCTGTCAACCAATTGTAATAGCTTTCGCTGTTCAGCTGTATCGTTGAAATCTAATGGATCGATTCCTATTGAATTAAAAGCTGTTCTAATCCTGGCAGCAGGATGATTAGGGCTGTTCACGGTCATGCAAAGCACCCCCTTTGGTCTAAGGCATTGACAAATAGTTTTAAAAAGTTGCTCAGTATTAGTAACATAATCGGCAACGCCATGGCAGAGAATTAAATCGAAGGGTTCGAATTGATTAAATTGCGCCTCAATCATCAAGTCGGCTGTGTAAAAACTTAGATTTTGATGTCCCGATTCTTCTGTTAACTTTTTTGCTTTCTGTATAGAAACTTCGCTAAAATCGATGCCCACAATTTGAGCCTCCGGGAAAAGTTGCCCAATAGTTAGCGCCTCTTCCCCGCTGCCACAGCCTGCAAGTAAGATTCGACTGCCATTTTTCCCAATATCATCTCGGCCTACTGAAGCAGCAATCCAATGCATCAGCAAAACATTGTTGCTCGGTAATTTTCCTTGCATTACCTCGGGAAAAGGGGCTCGGTTGTACAAGTCCTTCATCTTTGCAGATGCTTCATCGGGTAGTGTATGATTCATAATAGAATTACTTATTAAATTTAGACCTAAATTATACATAATTTCCAGATGCAGGCAGTCTAAACAAAATTATATTGATAAAATAATGGCTTAATTATAGGCTCATTAAAATCAAATCAATATTTTTGAGAATTGTAAGTGCCAAATTTCTTTATTTCCCAAAACCCAAAACAACAGATGACGCGTGAAAGAATCATTCAGATATCGATTATATCGGCCTCTGTATTAGTGTTTTTAATTGTATTAATATTTACAATCGATTATGTGGCTTATCGCGATGGAAGAATAAAAAACAGACTGGCCAAAAAATTTTGCGAGTGTTGCCTGAAAGAAACTGTTCAAAAAGGTGCTTTCGAAAGATTAGATGAGGGTTTTGAATACGCATCGGGTTTGGACGATTGCTACGGGAAGGAATTTAAAAAATATGGTAAAGGAATGACAGATAAACAACGCGAAGCATTTATTGAAGATGTGCAGGAACTGGTTTTCAAAAAGTGTCCTGCCTCAGTTGAAAAAGTCTTTGGTGCTGCTCCTCAATTTGACCGTTAAGAATAAAAAACCACATGCTCTACAGTACAGCCCAACAAAAACAACTTTTTGAAACATCGAAACAGCTCTTACAGGAGGGCATTTCAGATGAACAAGTTCTTGCCAAGGAACAAGCCCAAAAACTGAGAGAAGTTATAGTTTATCACGAATGGCGATACTATGTGCTTGACCAGCCTGTTTTAAGCGATTATGAATACGACTGTCTTTTTCAAATGCTTAAAGACATTGAGGCTGCTTATCCTACTCTTATCAGTTCCGACTCTCCTACTCAACGTGTTTCGGCCGATTTGACAGAGGATTTTCCAACAGTGGAACATCTTACACCTACCCTCTCGCTCGAAAACTCCTACAACCGTGATGATCTGTTCGATTTTGACAAAAGAATCAAAAAGAATCTAGGCATTACAGATAATATCTCATTAGAATATTGTGTCGAACCTAAATTTGATGGTGGCACCATTGTACTACTCTATGAAAATGACCGTCTTGTTCGTGGCGCAACCCGCGGAAATGGTGTCATGGGCGATGAAATAACTGCAAACATTAAAGCAATTTCATCTATTCCGCTTACAGCCGCTTTCTCTAAATATGGCATTTCAAAAGTTGAATTGCGCGGTGAAGCTATCATAAGAAAAGATTTATTTCAAAAAGTCAATAGCCAAAGGGCAAAAACCGGAGAGCAACTTTTTGCAAATCCACGCAATGCTGCAACTGGCGGGCTTCGTGTAAAAGACCCCAAGCAGGTAAAGGAAAGAGCCCTCGATGCTTTTGTTTATCAGGTGGGTTTTGCTGCCGATGAGATGGGAAATTCAGTTCTGGGTAATTTCGAAACGCATAATGACCTCATTCGCATGCTCGAAGTTTTGGGATTCAAAGTTCCAAAATTATCGGCAGAGATGGAAGTTTGCTCCAATATAGGGCTGGTTTCTGATTTTTGCGACCGTTGGCAAAATGCCAGAGATGCTTATGGCTTTGAAATTGACGGCATGGTAGTGAAGTTGAACAACCTGGGACTACAGGATAAATTGGGCTATACTTCTCATCATCCACGCTGGGCTATTGCCTACAAATTTGCGGCAAAACAGGCTACTACAAAGCTCATAAATATTGAATTTCAGGTTGGACGAACTGGAGCCGTCACTCCTGTTGCCAAATTGGAACCTGTTGAATTAGCCGGTGTAACAATTTCTTCCGTATCGCTTCACAATGAAGACCTTATAAAAGAAAAAGATATCCGTATTGGCGATACTGTTTTGGTTGAAAGAGCCGGTGACGTGATTCCATATATTGTAAAATCTATGGCAGAATTAAGAGACGGGTCTGAAAAAATTATTGATTTTCCTAAACAGTGCCCTGTTTGTTCTTCCGAATTGGAAAGACCCGAATCGGAGGCCGTTTGGCGCTGTTTAAGTCCTGTTTGTGAGGCACAATTATTGGAAAGGCTAAAGCATTTTGTTTCTAAAGACGCCATGAATATTGATGGTTTTGGGCCTGCCTATATCGACAAATTTTATCAGGAAGGCATGCTAAAAAACATAGCCGATATTTATCGACTTGACTTTGAACGCATCGAAAAATTTGAGGGCTTTGGGAAAAAGTCAGTTGATAAACTGAAACAGGCTATTGAAAGTTCAAAATCGAATCCGCTTTATCGGTTGATTTATGCACTTGGAATACGCTATGTTGGTGAAACCAATTCGAAAATATTTGCCGCAGCAGTAGAAGAAATTTTAGATTTAAAAAATTGGTCCCTTGAACAACTCATGGGACTTAGAGAGATAGGACCCAAGGTCGCACAGGCTGTATTTGACACTTTCGAACTGCCCGAAACAGAAAATCTGATTAAAGAGCTTAAAACATTGGGGGTGAATACCCAAAGACTGGATTCGGAACTACCAAAGGCCTTAGGAGCGGGTATTTTAGGTGGAAAAACCTTTTTATTCACCGGTAGCTTATCCAAAATGAGTCGTGACGAGGCCGAGGCATTGGTTGAAGCAAATGGCGGCAAAAATCTAAGTGCTGTCAGTAAAAATTTGAATTATTTAGTCGCAGGAGAAAAAGCTGGTTCAAAGCTTGAAAAGGCTCAAAAATTAGGCATTTCAATTTTGAGCGAGGATGCCTTTTTAGACCTATTGTCATAAAATGAAATAATTTCAACTGTTCCATTTATGAAATTTAAACCCGGAGACAAGGTCATTAAAAACAAAGAAACCTGGATTAGCAATGAGTTTGATGCTTGGGGAAGAGGCATTGGTATTGGTATTGTCGTAGAACCTCCATATAAGCTTGATGAAGACGAGGTAGATGTGATTTGGCCAGCTGGCAGGTGTTTTGAATTTGTAAATCAATTGAAAAATCTTGAGGAATAAAATTGAGGTTAGCCTTTAAGCATCTGAAATATTGGCTATTGGCCCAAGAATGAGTAAAATAAAAGAGGGTGAATAATATGGAAAAACTTAATGAATATATCTATAAAATTGATTCTGCAATACGTAGTCTTGGAATCGATCCCGCAGTATGCCATACCGAACAATCCACTAAATGGCACTTACACCGAGGAAACGCACAGGTTGTACTAATGATACGTAAGTCGCGAACATACAAAGGAATAGAAAAAGATACTGTTGTAATGGTATCGCCAGTCGTTGTTGTGCCACAGGATGAAAAACTTAAGCAAAAGCTGTATCAACTTCTTTTGACAACCTCACATCAAATGATCGCCGAAGCTTTTAGTATTGCAAAAGAGGCAAACGGCACAGAAGTAGCCTACATTAGCTCTACCTACTTTATTGAGGACATGAACAGTGAAGAAATAGCATTTATGCTCGATAGTCTCAGTTACTATGCCCTCAAATTTTCTGATGAACTGCGGGCAGAATTTATGAATCAGAAAAAAAATAATGAAGAGACTAAGGCTTTTAAGTTGGAAGATTAATATTTTACATAAAAAGTAGACAGGGGCAAAAACAATGGAGCTTTCAATTTTTAACTCATAAAAAGTGCTAAATGATTTAGTTGAAAAATTAATTTTAATAATATTGTATTTTTTAAAATTTGTTCTATATTTGCTATGAACCTTATCTGAAAATCAAAATTTTATTTAGAATTTGCTCATAAAATCTTTCTAAAATATTGAGCTCACAATACCTGCTTATTTTTTAGAATTGTCATTAAAGTTTTGAACTCTACTCTAAAAATTCTATGTAATTTGTTACAAACCAACCTTAAACTCTTATTTATTAACTTTTCAAACCAAAACCGCATGAACATGAACAACATTTTTTTTAATTTTTCGCATCCATTGCTTGAGAAATTAAATGAGGGTAAAACCATCAAATTTGGTTTTCAATTATTTTTTTGGGTATTATCTGTATTATCTTTGCTAGCTGCATTGTACGTCCTCTACATGTTTTTTAACTACATGGGTGCTCTACCAACTGCAAAAGCCAAAATTGCTGGTTTCTTATATACCCTTTCTATGGTATTTGCACTTTGGATTTCATTTCAAATTTTCCTTTTCCGGGCAAAAACAATTGCGGATCTTCACAACTCTTCTTATGTAGTAACACCAATTGTATCAATATTTTTCAGAACCTTTGGTGAAGTGATGGCTTGTATCATTTTTACTGCTGGTGTAGTTGCGGGTTTATCTTCTCTTATTGCCGGTTCTGAATTTGCAGGCCTACCAGGTGCTGGCGCTTTTGCACAATATGGCGTAGGTGCTATCATTGCCGCTCCTATTATGGCTTTCATGTTTATTTCTTTCTTTTACCTAATTGCTGAAGGTATCTCTTGTTTGCCAGAAATTGCGGTAAGCACCAAAAGGACTGCCGACGCTTTAAATAAAAATAACAATTCTAATTCTTAATCTTTAAATTTTATTTTTTTATGAAAACTCTAGTAATCGCATTTGTTGCGTTTTGTACGCTTTCTTTAGTTTCTTGCGGTGGTGGAAAATCTGCTTGTGATTGTTTCAAAGAAGCAATGGAATTATCAAAAAAAGCAATGGAAGATCCCTCAAATGCTGAAAAATATACAAAAGAACTTGAAGCATTAAAACCTGCTTGCGAGAAGTATAAAATGGAAGACTTTAAAGATTGTAAATAATCTTGACCTAAGGCTTAGCACCAAAAATGCTAAGCCTTTTTTTATACATTCTGGCTATCAGAATAAACAATTTTAATTTTGTTGAGTAAAGTGGCTTTGAAAACTCAGGTTTTTCAATGCCTCTTTTTTTTATGCATTGTCAGTAATTTAATACCAACTAACTGCCCCTAAAATTTAGCCTTTAAACTGCTTTATTGAAGCATTAAACCCCACGAAATGCATAGTGATCAATTGATAAACTAAGATATCATTTCTGCACAGGCTTATCTAATTTTGAAAAAACAACAGAAGGTATTACCTTTACTCGCCTATCGTTTACTCTCTATAAAAAATATATCATACATAAGCTTAAAAATTTTATTTCCAAAGGCCTGCGCATTCACACAGGCTTTATAATTATACCAAAATGAAAGCCTTTACATTACTCTTTTGCTTTTGTCTCTTTTCAAGCTTTTTGCTGAGGGCACAAACAGCTGATAGCACAAGTTCAATTGCAGACAGCTCCCTTTCGGTGATTATTGGACCCAATTATTTTTGTCCGGATAGTGCCATGTGCTACAGTCTAAACCTGCTAAAAGATTGCAGTTGTTTTAAAAATAACGCCCAAGGTTTGCTAACCACAGTAGCTGGTCAAAAAGTTATTGACACCGGGTTTAAAATGGCAATTGTCACCAAACAGATTGTTCAGGGCTCTTGCTGGCAATATGCCGATACGGTGTATAAAAATGCCGGTTTTCCGCAAAACAAACGTGCCACTATTTTCAAAAGCTCAAAGGGAGGTCCCTATGCAGACCCGAAAAAACTACAACCTGGCGACTGGGTGTTTCATGTAAATTATTCCTTTCATGGAGTAGAACATAGTGCTATCTTTGTCTGCTGGAAAGACTACAATAAAAGAATTGCCATTACATTAGGACATGTCGGTCAAAATCTTGCAAGATCGGGTATCTATGGTGAATACGACCTTAGAAGTGTGTATTATATAACAAGACCAACCGAATAATCGTTATCAATGAAACCATTTTTTTTCCTAAGATTGCTCTTCATCGGAGCTGTAAGTTTTTTAACCTTTTCCTGTAATAATGAAGAGAAAAAATCGACCTCAGATGTAAAAGAGCCCCTAACAGTTAAAACTGACAGTGTCCAAACAAGTATTCCGGATACTATTCATACCAAATTTAACCAGATAGCAAGACTTATTGCCGGAATGGATTCGATACCAGCCTTTTTGCCAAACTTGAAAAACAGAAAAGCCTTCCTTGATTTATATAAAAGTAAACAATCAAAATTCAACAGAATTGAAGGCTTGAGGCTCTCAAAATTAAACAACTGGTTTTCGGATTTGCTCAAAAAAGAAAAGCTACCTGATTCGAACTTTTGCTTTTATCCATTTGCAGGTGGCGATTTTATTCATGCACATTATCTTTATCCTAATGCAAATGAATATCTACTTTTTGCGTTGGAACCAAGCGGCAGTTTGCCCAATTTTCACAATAAAAAAGAGGAAGAAATTCTGGACTATCTTAATAATTTGGACACAGTCCTTAGAGATATCTATCTAAACAGTTACTTCATTACAAAAAACATGAATGAAGACATTCGCAAGAAAAACATGATAGATGGAGTATTGCCGCTCATTATTTGGGGTTGCTCAAAGGCGGGATATGACATCTGCAGTATCAGACATTTTAACATCGACAGTAGCGGAAATACTGTTTTTAAAAATGGCAATGAGGCCGATTTAGGCAAGTCAAAAGCTGTTTATATAGAAATGCTGAAAGATGGCCAAAAGAAAAGTATTACTTATTTGTCTGGTGATGTCTCGGACGAAGGATTGAAAAAAAATCCAGGATTAAGGACTTTTCTACAGAAAACTGTTCCAGATAGAAAAACAACAACTTTTATCAAATCGGCATCTTATCTGCTTCATCATGATATGTTTAAGGAAATGCGCAATTTTGTACTCAACAAAAGTAGTATTGTTATACAGGACGATACAGGTGTACCTTATCGATTCATCGATGACAAGATTTGGAATATTAAGCTCTTTGGTGAATACAAACCACCTGTTAAGAGTTTTTCCATGAAACTATTTCAAAATGACTTGGATTCAGCGTATACCAATAAAATAAACTATGCCGGGGCAATTTCTTTTTCGATAGGTTATCATTGGAACAATGGATACCAAAGTCAGATGTTTTACTACAGAAAAAAATAATAAATAGGAACTAAAAATTAAAATGGGCATTTCCAATAAGAGGAGATGCCCATTTTTATAATATTAAAATTATCTTTTTATCTCACTGCATATAGGTTTATGAGATTGGTATTTTCAAGTGCTTTTTCACGCTCTGTATTAATCTTAGTAAATCCTTTTTCTCTGAGCAGATTCAGTGCAAATTCCTTTCGTCCTTCACTGTCGTGAACCTCAACAACTACTTGCTGAATTTTATCCCAATCTTCGGCTGCAATACTCTTGAGTGCTAAAATCTCGGCACCTTCGCAGTCTATTTTAAGCAAATCGATTCTTTCAATGTTGTTATCTCTGATGACTTTAGAGATTGGGATGAGCTTGCACTCAAATTTTTTCGCGCCGCCACGCAGATAATTCGCCAGCATACGCACTGCAAAGCGAGGCAGGAAACGAGCCCATCTATACCCTTTTGGCGCATCATCCAAACTGCCCTTTACAGCATTGACAAACATTTCGGGGTCCTCTTGCCACATTTCTCCATGAGCGGTAGAAAGTGCCGGGCTACGTGGAAAATAAGTAAAGGTCGCAGACCCTTCCTCTTCAGAAACACCATATTGTAAAGGAAAAAATCGGTCTTTCCCAAATTTTTTGGCATTGGCATCCAACACCTCAAAAATATCGGGTATGGGTTCAAATGCATATACTTTTACATTTGGATAGCGCTGACAAGCCCTGATTCCAAAAATGCCGATATTAGCACCAACATCCATTACGGTATCACCGTCTTTTATATTTACTCCATGCTGAAAATAACCATCGACATGGCTGTCCAAAACAATCGCTTCAGTTTTAGTCAAACAGTAGAGCTCGGTTCCGTCCTCTAATTTTCCCTTTTTCAATGTTTTTAATGTTTAAAATCTGTTTACAGAATATTGTTATAATTCAGATGCAAATCTGTGAATTTTCCCCTATTAAACCAAAGGAATCAGCGTTTAATTAGTTTGTGTATTTCATTCGCTATTTTAATGAAGTAAATTCCTTTTGCTAAGCTAGTAATGTTTATCCTATTGTCAATAATCAGGTCTTTTTGAATTAATTGACCGGCCATGTTATAGATTTCAAACTCGACTGAAGTCACGTTTTCAATTTGTATAAAATCATCCGCAGGATTCGGATAAATAATGCTTTGATTATACTGAACATTATTAACTGATGTAAAATTTGATGGGCCAACATAAATCATCATATAATTATTCTCGCCCAATTTTACAACTGTAGGGTCACCACCCTGAACATTGGTATTCACATAGCCGTTCCATACTCCTCCATTAGGGCTGCTGTTGTACCAAATCATAGCTCCCGAACCATAAAAACGTAATTCGCTGCTGTCTTCCACTACAAAATTCCCTGTCCAATTATGCTGAGCGTCGGAAGGTACATTAGAAACAGCCGAGAAATTCAAGCCATTATTGGAAAGATAATGATAAGCGCCGTCTTGAGGCGCTCCAATGGGACTATGATAATGCCAGCTGTTGTTAAAATAAATTACTGCCGGATCAATTAACCTGTTACTCTGTACATCTACCCTGGCTGAGGTCTCAAAAGTATAGTTTAACCCATCGGCACTCACGGCAGAATAAGTATTAACAGTAGAGTCCAAACTCATCATCGGTGGCGTTGCACTCGAAGAGAAATAAACCCTGATGCTATCAGAATTTCTCAGTTTTACCAAAGTCGGGTCAAAAGCTCTTTGGTACTGTGCCGGCATACCATTGATTACAATTGGCTGGGGCTCGGTCCAGCTAAGACCATTATCATACGAATATTTGACTGCTACTCTATCCCAACTTGGGCTTGGATTTGGCAATCTGAACCATTGGAAAGCACAGACAAGCGTATCCCCCTTCCACCTGATTGCACTTGGAACGCCCGATGAATCCTGAAAAATTGTACGATTTGAAAAATTAATTCCATCTGTAGAACGGGCAATAACCAGCGGGTTTTCCCATGGAAAAGTACTTTGAGCACTAACAGATAATGAGAGTGTTATCAAAATTATTGAAAAAAGAGCTTTCATATTTAAATCAATTATATAGATATAAAAATCCCGAATTTTGAACAAATTACAAAATTCGGGACATTTATATTAAAAAAAAGACAATTTATTTATCTTTTTATAATCAACTGTTTGCTGATAATTTCCTTAGAGCCGATGATTTGAACAGTATATACTGCTGCCGGCCAATTACTGAGATCGAGATTATATCTCAAATCAGCTATATTGCTAAATTGTTGATTGCTCAAAATTCTTCCCAACATATCTGAAACCCTGATTTCGACATCTGATGCTGAATTAAGTGACAATTCAAGCGAAGTATATCCATCTGCAGGATTTGGATAGAGATTCACCGTTCCAAAAAGTTGGGTATTGATAGCATTTACCAATCCGTCAGCAACTGTGTAAGTACTGACCGAAGCACAGCCGTTGGCATCTGTAACCGTAACGGTATATGTTCCTGCCGCCACAGCACTCAGGTCTTCAGTTGTTACATTATTCGACCAATTGTAAGAATAAGGGGCGCTTCCTCCCGAAACTGTTAAATTAACAGCACCATCAGCTCCGCCGGCAATTGTAACATCGCTGCTATTAGCACTCAACAAAATAGCAGAGGGTTCGGAAACTGTAACAGAACTATTAGCAGCACATCCGTTCGAATCTGTAACTGTTACACCATAAACTCCTGCCGACAAATTATTTACCGAAAAACCTGTCTGTCCATTTGACCATACATAGCTGTATGTGCCAGAGCCAGATGCTGCCGCTGCAACTGCAGTACCATTATTAGCACCGTTACAACTGATATTTGAGGCAGAGGCATTCAGCACAGGTCCATTCTGACTGTTTACAATAGCAGAGCTCTGTCCGCTGCAACCATTTACATCTGTAACAGTTACTGTGTATGTTCCGGCTGAAAGACCAACTATTGAAGCACTATTTGCATTATTAGACCAGGTATAGCTGAAGGGTGCCGTACCGTTTGAAGCTGTCACAGATGCAGATCCATTAGCAACCCCGCAGGCAGCATCGACAGCTGATCCTGTAAGATTTAGATTGATACTATTGTTTGCTACAGTCACCGAGTTTATACCTGAACAACCGTTGGCATCTGTTATGCTCACGGTGTAAGTTCCGGATGCAAGGTTGGTTGCTGTTGCTCCTGCCGCTCCGTTCGACCAGCTGATGCTGTATGGCGCGGTACCATTGCTTATTGATACTGTTGCAGAGCCTAGCGTAGAACAGTTTTGAGCAGTAGAGTTGGTACTGCTTGTTAATGAAATGCCATTGTTTGCTACTGTCACCGAGTTTATACCTGTACAACCGTTGGCATCTGTTATACTCACGGTGTAAGTTCCGGCTGCAAGGTTGGTTACAGATGTTCCTGCCACTCCGTT
>JBILRK010000374.1:0-3382 GCA_044372705.1 Saprospira sp.
TTGAACGATTCCATGTCCATTTTCAAGATTGTCGATGTGCATGGTGGCGATTTCTCTGCTCAGGGTACTAAGTTCTTTTATTTGTTCGTCAGTTTCCTTCATGAAGATGCCAATTTTATAGGCGTCATCCACATCTGCATCAAATAAATCGAGCTGATAGGAGGCATCTCTGATATTTTCGGGGCCATCGGCAGTGCCTGCAGCATAAGAAACTGTAGCTTCCCAAGGCACAGGTAGAAGAATGATTTTTGCCTCATCTTCATTATAAGGCAATCCAATAAAATTGCCATTTTTTTGCGCAAAGCCGCTGGGATTGAATTCAGTTTTCATGGATATGATGTATTATTTTGGACAATAAATTATTTATTTTAAATAAAAGCATTAGTTTAGCTATTCTATACCTGCATTATGTTGCTTACATAGTACTTCTAGATTGTACAATTCGAAACAGATCTAAACTTTAGCAAAGTTACTAAAATACTATTTTTATTACAGTTTATAAATTAGAATTTCATTTACAAGCGCTACATTAACCTAATATATTTATTAAACCAAAACACAGAAAGCTATGGAAATCCTTGACGAAGATAATCACGAAAATGAAACCATTAGTAATTTTGCAGTTGGCGAAATGAAATCAACTTTTCCCTGGATAATGTTTGTTGGAATCGCAAATATAATTTTTGTTGTATTCAATTTATATAGTTTATTTACAAGAGGAATCAGTGTTTTGGGCATTGTAATAGCGATACTTTTTCTTAGCGCAAATATCATATTATTGGTATCTGGATCACATTTTAAGAATTTTACAAAATTTGGCAAGCTGTCTGAATTAGAAGACGCATTGGAAAAACAAAAACAATATTGGCAGTTCATGTCATTTTTTGTGATTGCTATTCTTGTTATTTTTTTATTGGCCATGCTCAGACTTGCCTTTTAATGTTTTTCAATATTATAAATTATTTGAATATAGTTTTTAAAATTACACAACATGATAGATCAAGAAGAAAATAATCGAAAACTGGTTTTCAGCTCCTATGGCCTAAGTACGATTAAATCTTTAGCTTCAGTAATGAAGGTTTTTGGAGTTACTACGCTTATTCTTATGGGATTTTTATCCCTTTTTTATTTGTACGGATTTATGCAGGTTTTTTCTGATCGAGTAAATGGACTAGCTTTAATTCCTGTGTTATTAGTTTTTGCTTACATAGGATGTAGTATTTTTATGACATTAGAATTGTTAAAAGCTTCCAACGCTTTTAGAAATTACACTCAAACCATGAACAGTCAAAATTTAGATCAGGCCTTCAGTTCTTTGAAACTTTATTGGCGATATGCAGGTATTTTACTAATGTTAACTATTGTGTCAGTGATTTTATTGATTTCTGTTTGGGCAATTAAATTTAATGCATTCAGCACAAGTTTTCAACAGTAAAAAACAGCCCTAAGGGGCTGTTTTTTTTAGGAAAATTTCCTATATTTGCAGCATTAGAATAAATGAATTTAATTTTTATAAAATCAATTACTTTTTATGGCATTTGACATAGATATGATTAAGGCTTTGTACGAGGCAATGCCTGCAAAAATCAAAGCTGCAAGAGAGAAGCTAGAGAGACCACTCACTTTGACCGAGAAAATTCTTTATGCTCACCTCAACGAGGAATCACCGGTAGATAATTTTGCAAGAGGCAAAGACTATGTTTTTTTCTCACCCGACCGTGTAGCCATGCAAGATGCTACAGCACAAATGGCGCTTTTGCAGTTTATGACCTGCGGTCGTCAGGTTGCTGCTGTCCCTTCTACCGTTCACTGTGATCACCTTATCCAGGCAAAAGTAGGAGCAGAGCAGGATTTGGCTGTTGCCATCGATGAAAATAAAGAAGTTTATGACTTTCTAAGTTCTGTTTCAAATAAATATGGTATCGGCTTTTGGAAACCAGGCGCAGGTATCATTCACCAGATTGTACTTGAAAATTACGCCTTTCCGGGTGGTATGATGATCGGAACTGACTCCCACACTGTAAATGCAGGTGGTTTGGGTATGATTGCCATTGGAATCGGCGGTGCTGATGCAGTAGATGTAATGGCCGGTTTGCCATGGGAATTGAAAATGCCAAAATTGATTGGTGTAAAACTTACTGGTAAGCTCAATGGTTGGACTTCAGCTAAAGATGTCATTCTCAAAGTAGCAGGAATTCTTACCGTGAAAGGTGGGACAGGCGCTATTGTTGAATATTTTGGCGAAGGTGCTATCAATTTGTCATGTACTGGTAAAGGTACTATCTGTAATATGGGTGCCGAAATCGGCGCTACCACATCTACTTTTGGCTACGATGATTCTATGAAACGTTACCTCGAATCGAGCGGAAGAGCCGATGTAGCCGCAATGGCAGAGGCTATCAAAGAACACCTCACAGGTGATACCGAAGTTTATGCCAATCCAGAGAAATATTTCGATCAGCTAATTGAAATCAACCTCGATGAATTGGAACCGCACCTGAATGGTCCTTTTACACCAGATAAGGCCTGGACAATTTCAGAATTTGCCAAGGCTGTTGTCGATAATGACTATCCGGTAAAACTATCAGTTGGACTGATCGGTTCTTGTACCAATTCTTCTTACGAAGACCTTGCCCGCGCAGCTTCTATAGCCAAGCAGGCAAAAGAGAAAAATTTGAAAGTAAATGCAGAATTTACCATTACGCCAGGCTCTGAGCTAGTACGCTATACTGCCGATCGCGATGGACTGCTCGATATTTTTGAATCAATCGGTGGGGTAGTCTTAGCCAATGCCTGCGGACCATGTATTGGTATGTGGGATCGTATGGGTGCCGAAAAAGAAGAGAAAAATGCCATCATTCACTCTTTCAATCGCAACTTTGCCAAACGTGCCGACGGAAATCCAAACACTATGGCATTTGTAGCTTCGCCAGAGTTGGTTACAGCTATGACAATTGCCGGTGATATGAAATTCAATCCTTTGACAGACACTTTGATCAACCAAGACGGTGTGGCTGTTAAATTAGATCCGCCAAGCGGTGAGGAACTACCTCCAAGAGGATTCGATGTGGAAGATGCAGGTTTCCAGGCCCCAGCTCCCGATGGCTCTTCTGTTCAGGTAAAAGTTGAACCAGCTTCTGACCGCTTGCAGTTGCTCGAACCATTCAAAGCTACTACGGCAAATCAGTTGAAAGGTATGCGCTTGCTTATCAAAGCCAAAGGAAAATGTACAACCGACCACATTTCAATGGCAGGCCCTTGGTTGAAATATCGTGGTCACCTCGAGAATATTTCACAAAACTGTTATATCGGTGCGGTGAATTATTTCAATGAGCAGACCAATAATGTTGCTAACTATACCAATGGCAGTGCTGAATACATG
>JBILRK010000375.1:0-3365 GCA_044372705.1 Saprospira sp.
CTTAGTCCGTGAAGCAGGCGGTCGAGCTGGATAAGTTCAGTTTTTGACAATTCCTTCATTTGAATTCCCGCGCCAAAAGTCAGAATTTCCGACTGCAGCTGCTTGATGTTTTCATATTCTTTTGGCAGGCTCAGATGCTTGTCCTCTTTTGCAAATTCATTGTTTATAAAAATTGATTTAGCTTCAATTTCCATTACCTTGAGGTTATGAAAAAGTATGTCATTGTACAAATGAGCAGTTTCTTTTTTCATAGCAATGAGGGCAGAATAGGTCATTTTAGCCGATTCTTCATTGATAAATTTTGCACTATTCGTTTTTCTGTCTTTAAGCAAGTTTTCCAAAAAATTTGAAAACCTATTGATAAAAGGTATAAACAGCAAAACCCCCAAAACATTGAAACTGCTATGAAAAAGCACCAGGGCTTCAACCGGATGTTTATCGATTTTAAAAAATATAGTAACAAAAGCAATGAGTAAGGGCAAAAATAAGAGTGCAGCAAAGGCTGTTATCAGATTAAATCCAACCTGCGCCCAAGCCACCCTTTTTTTAAGCACACCGCCTCCCAGCGAGCCTATAACAATCGTGATTGTGGTACCCAAATCGGCACCAACAACCATAGCAGCTGCATCATTAAAACTAAGTAATCCAGCATTCAAAGCCGTGAGTGTAAGCGCCACTGTAGCAGAACTCGCCTGCATAATCGCTGTTGCAAGAACACCCATTGCAAAATAAAAGAGGATGCCATAATTTGGCATTTCAGCAAGATCAATTGCATTGCCGAGCTCCTCAACACTGGATTTCATTAGTCCCAGTCCGTAAAACAACAGGCCAAGTGCGCAAATAATATTAAAATATTTTGACAAACGCTCTTTCTCAGATAAAAGCACCGAAAAGAGTCCGCCAACTGCAATCAATGGTAAGGCAAAAATTTCAATATTGAAATTGAATCCTAAACCTGCAACAATCCAACCTGTAGTGGTAGAGCCAATGTTTGCCCCCAAAATCAAACCGATTGCCTGCTGCATTTTTATGACTCCGGCCCCTACAAAAGCCAGCACAATGAGTGAAAGTGCCG
This sequence comes from Saprospira sp., assembly GCA_044372705.1. GTDB lineage: Bacteria > Bacteroidota > Bacteroidia > Chitinophagales > Saprospiraceae > Saprospira. The sequence goes on from JBILRK010000375.1 coordinate 1,076, forward strand.
AACTGCTCTGAAGGGCGACAGTGGATAAAAATCCAACAAAAATGGACCTGAAGGTACCATTGGTATATTTTCTGATAAATTTTCTGAGTGAGCCTCCGGATAATTTCCTAACCGCCTCTTCCATGAGATAAATCCCAAAAAGAAACATACCCAAACCACCAAATAATTGTATCGGATCGAAATTATCCCACATTTTTTATCGCTATTCAATGCCATCAATTGCACAAATATAAACTATTTTTGCAGCGAAAGAAATGATTTGAAATATACCCGAATTCCCTATCACAATTTTCATGATATTACTAGTTGCCACTGTTGCCTATCTTCTATTAAACCTAATCATCGGATTTTGGGCATCTAAACGCGTACACAATTCGGAAGACTTTGTTATTGCCGGACGAAACCTGAATCTGACAATGGCATCGACTACTATCTTTGCTACCTGGTTCGGCTCGGAAACTATCATGAGTTCTTCTGCCGAATTTGCGGAGGGCGGGTTCCCTGCTGTTTTAAAGGATCCTTTTGGTGCTTCACTCTGTCTGCTGCTCATCGGGCTATTTTATGCCGCTCCGCTCTATCGTTTAAATATTATGACCCTTTCTGATTATTTCAGAATAAGGTTTAACCGTCAGGCAGAGCTGCTTTCGGCAGCACTGATGTCATTTTCTTATATCAGCTGGATTGCTGCACAAATGGTTGCCTTGGGTACAATTCTCAGTGTGTTGGCGATTGGAGCTGGGATAAATATTGGCATCGGCAGCAGTATTTTTATCGGGTCCATGCTGGTTACACTTTATACCAGCGTAGGTGGCATGTGGGCTGTGTCCCTTACCGATTTTCTGCAAAGTATTGTCATCATCGTAGGGCTGCTGCTATTGACCGTCATTTTGGGCATTGAAATGGGCGGATTTGCTAAGGTTTTAGCGGATAAACCCGAAGGCTTTTTCAGTCTTTTGCCTCAAAAAGGCAGTTCTCTTGCCGCTTATGGCGAGGCCTGGCTTTTGGTGGGATTGGGTTCAATTGCCTCGCAGGATGTCTTTCAGCGGACCATGTCTGCCAAAAATGAAAAAACGGCTGTCCGTGCGGTTTTCCTCTCTTCCTTTTTATACATAAGCGTAGCGATGTTGCCCCTTTTATTGGGACTTTTTGGCAAAGAAATGCTGCCCGAACTACTAAGCGGCAGCGACGAAGCAAAACAGATGCTCCTGCCCTCTTTGGTACTGGCAAAAAGTCCTGTATGGCTGCAGATTTTGTTTTTTGGCGCCTTGGTTTCTGCAATTATGTCCACTACCAGCGGTGCAATTCTGGCGCCGGCATCGCTTTTTACAGAGAACCTCATTAAGCCCTTTTTTCCGAAAATGAAAGACAAGGCTTTGCTGCTAATGTTGCGTTTTTCGGTGCTCTTTTTTTCGGGATTGGCTTTGTGGCAGGCCTTGGGCGGCGATTCTATCTATAATCTGGCTGCAGACTCTTCCTCACTGACCTTGGTAGCACTATTTATTCCGCTTAGTTTTGGCCTTTATTGGAAAAAGACTTCAGCTATTGCAGCGCTTGCATCGATGATTTCGGGATTTGCCCTTTGGCTGGCTTATGATTATATCTGGCCGGAGGCTGAATGGCCTTCCATTTTTCCGGCTACTTTTTTGAGCTTTGTGACAATAATACTTTTTACCTATTTATTTCCTAACAAAAAACAAGCGCAGACTTTTGCGCTATAAGCTGTTTCTGAGAAAAACCTATAAATTTGGAGAAGTTTCCAAAACACGGATTTAAAGGACAATGCAGATTATCACGGATTTTGTTGCACAAAATACTGGTATTTTACTTTGTAAAAAACAAACAGATTGTCAAACTAGAAAACTGCTCCAATAAACCTACGCCGCTGGCACTGTGACAATAGTACTTTCACCTATTTATTTACTGATAAAAAATCGTTGCCTATTGAGCCATAAGCTGCTTTAGATTTTTTTCCAGAATTTCTTTGTTCAGCTTTTTGCCAATAAAAACGATGCGGCTCTGACGCGGTTTTCCTTCGGGCCACTCTTCACCCAAGCTAAAGGAATAAGCCTTGCGCACCGATTGAAGGATCATTTTATTATCCTGATATTGCACATCGAGTACAGCCTTTACCCGATAAATACCCTCGCCCTGAATCATGAGCAGTACTTGCATCCAATGTCTGAGCTTGAGCATATCGAATGGACGGTCGAAGATAAAACTATGAGAAACAACATCGGCATGTTGATGATGGTGGTGATGATGATCGTGATGATGCCCGACTGCCTTATGC
>JBILRK010000376.1:0-3359 GCA_044372705.1 Saprospira sp.
GAATAGATGCTGATCTAATGAAACCTGTCTTTCTTTACCAAATTGCGCAGCAGTGAGCATATTCATTATCATAATGGGTTTTTTATGCTCTAAATACTGCAATTTCATGCCGGTTTCACGCTTTAAAAGCTTGGCAACTTTATCATAGAGTTTTGGATTAATTAAATCGGACAGTTTTTGGCCTTCGGGTAAAGAACTTACCGCTTCAAAGTCTGTATAATTTTCAGTATCCAAATCATATTCAGCGGCAAATGCCGTTGAACTTTTTATACATGCCTCAATTGCATCTATATTTCGAAATGCTTTTTCGTCCTGCACATGCATGGTACCAAAGACATAGGAGATCCCGGCATTCGGAGAGATAATTTCCCAAAGCAGGGAGTTCTTATTTTTAGTCATACTTTTTTGATGGGTGGAAAATAGCTACTACAAATCTACCTTCCACTTGATATTGCAACCCATGCTTGGGTATTGTTTTTCAGCTACAACTTTCCCACTTAAAACCGCATCGATTGCAGCTCTGAGATCGGCACCCGTTACGAGCGTATCTGTTTTGGGTCGAGAGTTATCAATTCTACCTCTGTAAGCCAATTTTAGCTCACCATCAAAAACATAGAAATCAGGCGTACAGGCGGCATCGTAAGCCTTTGCTACTTCCTGCGATTCATCGTAGAGATAAGGAAAAGGATAGCCTTCGCTTAGGGCATTTTCTTTCATTTTATCGGGGGCATCGTCGGGATACCTTGCCACATCATTTGAGCTGATGGCAATAAAACTCACGCCTTTTTCAATGTATTCGTTGGCAATGCGCACCATTTCGGCATTGACATGTATTACATAGGGACAATGATTACAAATAAACATAATAACTGTCGCCTTGTCTGATTTTAATTCCTCGAGACTGAGAAGTTCATCAGTAACTGTGTCTGGTAAAGTAAATTGGGGAGCTTTTGTGCCTAGTGGCAGCATATTGGATTCTGTTAAAGCCATAGGGGTAATTTGAAAATTTGTTAATTTGTCTCGTCTTTGGGACGAGATGAAAATGAGGGATTCGGCAACTAATATATAATTCAGAAAGCTTTCGGAACTAACATCTTATAATCAGATTTCTAATTTCTTCTCGTCCGACAGACGAGACTAATTTCAGATTTCTAATTTCAGATTTCTGACATCTAAACAAAATTCCTATGCCAACTCTCTGCCAAAGGTATTTGCCATTTTTCTTCAAACTCGGCTTTAGTCTGAACAAGGTTATTAAAAACAATAGTAGCGTCATTTAATTCGCCTTTTTTGTACAAAAGCTCAAATTCTTCTCGATTGGCCGATTGAAGCTGCTCTCCTACTCTGAATGCAAAATTAAAACGGTCGAAAAAATCAAGCGCTGACTTCTCTGAGCAATATTTTACAAAGGCTACCGATTTATCGATAGAACAGCCACTGGCTCCTGCCTGCGATTCATCGACCATTAGAACGATGAAACGATTTTCAATCAAATCGCCCCAGGCCTTAAGTGCATGGTTATGAGCCGTCCATTGACTCACAAAGTCGGTAATTTCTTTTTTTAAAAGCGTTGCCGTTTCAGTTGAAATTTCTTTGTTACTCTGGTAAATCCAGACTCTGGAACCAGGATCCAAGTTTTTGTAATCGATCATTTATTGTAATATTTTGCCTATTTGTAAAGCAATAAGTGGCGTAAAAGTTTAGGAATTATCCTGTTTTAGAATGTAAGTAACCAAAGCTTCTACAGCAGCCTCGGGATTTCTCCACCAATGCAGCGACCAGACCGGATAAATATCATAGCCTGCTCCCTTTAAGGTTTCAGACTTATGAATAGCGGCATCCACATCGTATTTATTTACCTGCTTTAGCCAACCATCAATGATGAGGGCAATATCTTTTGATTTTCCAACTGATTTAATGACTACATCAGCTTCAATTTCTTCGGTTACCGAAACAGCTTTTACAATTCTGTCAGCACTGATATAATCGGCTAGATAGGAACAAAGTTCATCCCTCAGTTCCTTTTTAATTTTTGATTTACTTAGTTGTCTGTTGTCCGAACGTAATTTACCGTCTTTTGAATAAATCATTTCCAGGCGGTACATTTTGGCAAAACCACTATCGAGCATAGAGATTAGATAATTGTCACCAAAATCCTTTCTACCCAAAACCAAACGCTGTGCACCCAGTTTTGATAATTTTCTACCCATTTTTGTATCGAGCTGATGGGCATCATCCATGATTATACAATCGAACAGGGCGACTTTACGATCGAAGATTTTATCAGCCAAAGAGGGTTTAATTATTATAAGCGGGAAGAGCTCACTAATCAATTCAATACCAAGCTGCTCTACCAAAGATTTAAGTTTGACATCCTGAAATTTTGAACTAATTTTCAATGGATTGAAATTTTGTTCTTTCTTTAGTTCTGCCAGGCGCTCGCTTTGATGTTCCCTCACATTTACAAGGGCATTTACTGGCACCATCTCTCTGAGGCCCGCTTGTAAATTCATATAGGACTGCAGTGGAAAATCAGTTTCGGGCAAATTAAGGCTGTAATTTTTATCTAGATAATGATAAAGATACCAGCTATCATAGGCTGTTTCCCAATATTGGGGTCTTACTGAAACTAATGCCGAAATTAGCTTTCTGCAATTTTCTCCTAAGTTGAGCCAATGACTGCGCCATCTGTAAAATTCTTTAAAAATCTTTAGCTGTGCCTCCACTGAAGTGAGCTGTTCCAACAGATTTCTCAACTGAGTTTCTCTTTCAGTTGCTTTTTGGGATTTTGGTTTTTCAACTGGTTTAAAGATTTCTTTCTGCTGAAGTTGGGCAAAAAAATCTTCGACCTGATTTTCCAACTGTTCAAAACGTTGTCTAAGATCGGGACGAAGGGGCATTTTCAGCGTAAGATCCTTAATTTTCTGTTTAACCAATTTTGGAATTCTCAAAAACCAGGCATCTGCTGCTTTTTCAAAGGCCTCCAAGTCGTGACTAATATCCGTCAGATTCAAGTATTTATTGAAAGGCGCAAGATTGTATTCAAAGTATCTTTTTTCGAGATATATATTTTTAAGCGCCTCATAAGAGTTAAAAATCTCTTCTTTAGCACCTAGTATCTGACCTGATTGCTTTGAGAATACACTTAAAATACGCAACCTTGTTTTTGTAAAGCCATCAGAAAAATCGAAAGAATTGCCATAGACACTTTGATAAACTCTAATATCCCGGCGAATATTTTCAATTCTGTTTTTAAGTTCTTTAATATGCCCTTCGTAGTGAAAACGCAGGTCATCCGAATAAGCATCTATGAAATTGGTGTATTTTTTATACAGTTCCCTCAAAAGTTTGGTATAAGT
>JBILRK010000377.1:0-3356 GCA_044372705.1 Saprospira sp.
AAAAAGAGGCTATGCCGTTGGTACATTTTTGGGAGAATCTGTGATATCAAACGATACAATTTTACGATCCTACCGCATGGATCAGCCACTGACTACCTACATCACACACATGGCGGTCTCTGAATATACACAGGTTGACTACACACACAATGCATTGAACGGCCCTTTACCCTTTCAGTTGGTTGCCAGAGCTGCCGATACAACTGCTATGAGAAATACCTTTGCAGGTCTGGGCGATGCGGTCGATGCACTCGAAAGCTGGTGGGGACCATACTGGTGGGAGCGAGTAGGCTATATCATTACACCTCAGGGTGCTATGGAACACCCTACAAGTATTGCTTATCCGCGTAGTGTGGGCGTTAGCGGCAACAGTGTTGGTCATCAGGATTTGATGTCTCATGAATTGGGACATTGCTGGTGGGGCGATGTTGTAACGCTTGTCGGCCCCCAGGAAATGTGGATAAAAGAAGGCAATGCCGAATATTCGGGGCATCTCTTTGCTGAGTATCTATATGGCCGCGAATCATTTATAAACAAAGTAAAACAAAATCATAAAGATGTGCTCATCAATGCGCATTTCGATGATGATACCTATCAGGCGCTTTCGGGTATGCCTTTTGAGCATACTTATGGAACGCACACCTACTACAAAGGTGCTGCTATGTTGCATAATATGCGCACCTATTTAGGTGATTCACTTTTTCGTATTGGTCAACAGGCGGTATTGAATGCCAATGCATATAGCGCTATAGATGCAGCACAGTATCGAGATGGATTGACTGCTGCAACTGGCAAAAACATGAGCGACTTTTTCAGTGCATGGATTTTTGCTCCTGGTTATTCTTCTTTTGAAATCAATGCTATTTCTTGGGTCAATCAGGGCTCAAACTATCGGACAACTGTTGAAATTGAACAGAAACTTCGTGGAGCGACTGTATACCACCGCAATGTGCCTCTTGAAATCAGCTTTTACGATGCTTTTGGAAATCAGACAACGGTTGATTTGATTACAGATGGGCAACTTGATACAGTTGCATTTGATTTACCTTTCATTGCGCAAAGCTGGACCGTCAATCCCAAAAATAGTTTGAATCTTGCGCAAATGCATTATGCTTTCAGTACTGCTGCGCCATTGGCATCGGTTCAAATTCCTTTTGTGGATGTTTTGTTTAATATTCCTACTGTGAACGATACCCTCAATTTTAGAATGGATCATTATTGGACAGCGCCCGATCCGATACAAAACAATCCCAACAATGCCCGGATTTCAAACAGTCACTACTGGAGAATTGAAGGCAATTTTGAAGAAATAATTGGAGTAGCCCGCTTCGAATACAATGCTTACAATTTACCACAGTTCGATGCTGATTTGGTTTCGCAAACGGAGGATTCCCTTATTTTGGTTTATCGCCCTTCGCCATATTACGATTGGAAGGAGTTTCCATATTATACCAAGATCAATCTTTTTAACAGTACTGATGGTAATGGATTTATCAGAGCAGATCGGATTTTACCCGGAGAATATGCCTTTGCAAATGGTAGTTTGCCCGATTTTGTCGCTTCAAATAAAGAAACAAAGGTTGAAATCCGTGAATTGAATCTTTTTCCGAATCCTGCTGTTGACTATTTGAGTATTGAAGGCAATTTTGATAATGAAGCGAACATACAATTAGAAATTTATGACCTAAGTGCCAAATTGATTAAGTCCGAAAACTTCAATGTTCAAAATGATTTTACCCTGAAAATGAATGTTCAAGAGTTACCTCAAGGCGTTTATATCATCAAAATCAGCGATGAAAAAGGTCTGTTGATTGATTCGCAACCTGTTGGAATTGTCAGAAAATAAATTTAATTATATTATAAACTAGTGAGTTATGTGGATTTTAAATGCATTGTTGTTTTTTGCTATGCTTTCTGTGGTTACCTATTTTGGATTGGTAGCACTCAAAGCAGCTGCTGAATACCGATTCAGAGGAAAATTCAGCCTTACTGCTGAGGGACTAGGATTTTTGGGCTGTGGGGCCTTTGCATTGGTAAGTTGGCTCAGTGGAGGCGTTTTTAATGCATTCCTGCTTTTGGGACTAGGCATAGCTGCCGGTGCCGGCATCAGGAGCATTAAGGGAAATGATCAGAGATATATTGAGTAAATTCAATACAGCCCAAGATTTAACATCACAAGCGTACAGGCAATTTCAAACTCAATATTTAAGTTACTGCCTTTAATCATTTTTATAAATTCAGCATTCTCTGTGCCCGGATTGAAAATGATTCTTTTGGGTTTGATTACATTCAGTATATAATCGTAGTATTCATGCTGCACATCTGGACTAATGTAAAGGGTTACTGTATGAACATTTTCAATGAGCGGCATTCCGTTCAAAATTTCAAGATCGCAGGCAGTTTTTCCATGTCGGATTCCGATAGGAATGACTTCATGTCCTTTGGCTACTAATCTTATAACTGCTTCGTAAGCATAGCGTTCGGGATTTGGGCTTGCGCCGAGGACGAGGGTTTTCATTTATCTTTCTTGATTACTTCTATTATCGAATACGGTTAGTATTACAATCGAATTCTTTTTTACTTTATATATTACCGATACATGAGGGTGTACTAAACCTAAACGGCAATTTTTGAATTTTCTTGAACTTTTAAATGATTTTGGAAAAAATGAGATGTTCCTCTCGAATTTGAAAAGTAAATCAAGAAAATTATCAGCAACGGCTTCATTCCAGTTAATTATAAGATACTCATAAATTAAAGCAACTTTTTCATTAGCCTCATTAGTCCAACTAACTTCATAGCTTTTTTCCATACTTCTTCCAAAAGTCACCACTTTTTATGAGTCTGTTATTTTTTTCATCTGAAAGCCCACTCTCAAGCGATTTAATCTGAGCATCACTCAAATTGTCAGCCCAATCTTTATTATCAGTTGATTGTTTTAACTGCAATAATGTAGCTAAAAGATGTTTGTCCTTTAGACCGTTAAGCCATTCAATTAGCTCAATCTTTATATTTTCTTCTGCTTTCATATTTTATTTATAACTAAAACAATGGTGATGAAGTAAAAATTCAAATCAAGTAATAAAAATTCAGATTTTCAGATTTTAGATCCGAAATTCAGAAAGCTTTCGGAATCGGATTAAGATTGTCAGCATTTACCGATAAGAAGTTAGATTTTATTAATGACATTCTGTGGTTCTCTGTGTATATAAATAAGGTTCGTTTTGTGTACTCTTTGGTAAAAAATAGACTTGAGACTATGAGACTTCTTTAAATCAGAAATTAGAAGTCGGAAGTAAGAAGTTTAATTGAAAATTATAGACTTAAATTAAAACGCTGTGGTTAAGATTTCAGAC
>JBILRK010000378.1:0-3354 GCA_044372705.1 Saprospira sp.
AATAATTTTTAAAAATATTGGCATAAGCCGATTTTTTAAAAGTACAAATTGCTTTTAAAATAATCAGATTTCAACTTGAAATAGTTTTAGTTCAAATGAACTGAATATAAAGCCGCTGCAATTTCATTTCCGTTCATCCCAACTTTCAATATATCTTAATACAGCAATAATGTTATCATCACTCAATTCCGGGAAAGGCGGTTGAATTGTATAAGCCCATTTGGCATACAAATCTAAAAAATATGGATCCCTTTCAACAAGTAATTCATTAGAATTTCGAATCCATCTTATCAGCTTTGACAAAGGGAGTCTTTTTGTTACACCAAACAAAGATGGCGCTGTCAAATCTTTATCTCCATTGAAATGACAAGGAGAGCATTTTTCCATAAATATTTCCAAACCTATATTTTTAGCCTGATGTTCTACATTTTTTTCTTTAGCAACGCAAGCAATAAGTATGGAGAAAAGTAACAATAAAATTATTGGAATTTTCATCGAGGGAATTTATCCGTTTGAGATTGGAATCAGTAAATACAAAACCAAACTCATTAGTGCAATCCATCTCAGCCCTTCTGACCAAAATGCCCATTTTTTTAAATCGAGTAGAGCGCCAATATTTCCAAGGGTCCAAATAATCATAAAGGCTGCAGAGATTGATTCTAACAGACTAAATTTTGAGACAGACATCAAAAATAAAACTGTAGCGATCAACACCAAAGAAAAATTCACAATTGCATAAATCAGCAAGCCAGAGGATATATTTTTATCATATTTTACTTGTTGAGTTCGGTTACAGGAAGGGACAGCTTGTAATCCACCCATTTCTTTAGGCAACCAACCTGGCCGATCGACCCAAAGCCTCATTTTATCTGAAAAACGGGGGATACGAGCTGAATCTTTGATAAGTTCGGCATAATAATCGAAATTAGCCCAAACTGGATTCCAGCTCGAAAGTGATTTGGTAACACCATAGACAACAGGGGCTTTTTCCGCTTCATAAGTACCGAAAATTCGATCGAATATAATGAGCGTTCCGCCGTGATTCTTATCTATATATTCGGGATTTCGCCCGTGATGTACCCTATGATGCGATGGCGTATTGAAAATAAATTCGAACCAGGCTGGCATTTTTACAATCGCCTCGGTATGTATCCAAAACTGATAAAGCGTCTGAAATGTGCCGATAATGGCAAAGGGCACCGGATCGAATCCTAAGAATGCTAATGGCAAGTAAAAAGCAGATGAAAAAAGCCCTTGAAAAGAGGATTGACGCAAGGCAACTGAGAGATTGTATTCCTCACTCTGATGATGCACCACATGTGCTCCCCAAAAGGTATTGATTTCGTGAGAATAACGATGAAACCAGTAATAGAGAAAATCAATCAGTAAAAACAGGATTATATAGACCGCCCAATTATTTGGAATATCCATAATACGGGCATGCTGATAGAGAAAAACATAAAGTCCAAGGCCCAATAATTTTAAAATTGCCCCAGACAGCTGTTGCGTAATACCGCAGCTGATATTCGCCAGGGCATCGCTGAAACGATAAAATTTCCGTTCCATCCAAATTCCTACTAGAAGTTCAATTCCTATCAAAAGAAAAAAAACTGGGATGGCATAGAGCATGATGGTTTCGGCGTTGAGCATTGCTTTAAGTATATTTAAAGAATCTAAAGCTATAATTTTCTAAAATCCAGAAAACTTACCTGTTCATTTTGAACCCAACAGATAATTCAAAAATCAGGTTGTTCACCTTTTGCTGTTGTGTAGGGATGACATTTCCATCTTGATCTCTGTATTGAGAGGGCAATCCCCCGGGAATAAAAACCTGACGACCAATATCTGGATTTATAGCCGCTTCTACAAAAAAGGAAACTGGACTATTTCCCAAATCCCATTCATAGCCGCCACCGAACCATACGCCATAAGTAAAACGGTTTACACCAGTTTCTGTTCCCAGACCCACCAGTTGATAATCTACCGTATAATTCAATGTAACTCCTATACCATAATAGGCTAAACTCTTTGCCTGAAGTCTGAATGCACCTTTACCAAGCAATCCCAAGGATATGTTATGAAAAAGATTGGAAGGGATTTTGATTTTATTATTAAACTGATCGTAAACAAAGACATTTCTAAATGTTGATCCTTTACGATGATAGCCTAGCTGCGCCTGAAAACTGCTTCTTTGAGCTATGCCACCTTTTTGTTTCCAGCTGCCCATCGACTCTACAAAAATATCCCCATGATAAGAGATGAGCCCATTACGTTGAAACCCATTCCAATTCTGTGTGGCAATAGTAGGGCCCCATTTAAATCCGTAAGCAAAGCCTCCGCCGCCAACTACGCTGCTGTTAGGGACAATGTCATCCTGCGCCCATAGGTTCAGGGATTGTATCAGAACAAATATTAAGAATAGCTTTTTCATATTTATTTCAAATTATAAAGCTAAGATAAGCCTTTTTTACAAATTAAGAAGGAAGCGTTTCGAAGTAGAAATTTTAACATAGTCTAATTCCGACCTTCTGTCCTCTAAATTAGCAAAGCGATTGTTTACTTGACTGCTTTCAACCTACTTCCTAAAATCATAGCGAAGACTGTAAGACCAACTGCCAGATAACCGACAAAATGATAGCCACTAATGGCTTTGACAGTAGAATCTTGAACCGCAATTTCCGTCACTATAGAACCGCTGATTGTTGCAGCCAAACCTGCAGAAAATTGCTGCATAGCGGTATTTATACTCACAAAACCTGCTCTGTATTTAGATTCAACGCTCGAAACCACCATAGTTGTTGATGGGATAATTCTCCCGCTTATAAAAATAAAGAAAGTTGTTGTTGCCAGCAAAGCCAATGGCATAGAAACCGCCGGCAAATGCGTAATCAACAATAGTGGAATGGCAGAGAAAGCTGCAAAAATCAAAAATAGTTTTTTGTGCCCATATTTATCGGCTAATCTTCCTATTATTGGTCCTGTCACCAGTGTGCTCAATCCTCCGCACAAATAAATGTACACCAATTGAATTTGACTAAACCCAATATTAGCGACCATGTAGGGACTCAAATAAGGAATGATCATAAATTGACCAAGCACCAAAGCGAGACTCATACCTAAGGCCGTCAGTTGATTCTTATTGCGAAAAACTCTTATAAAAACTTCGAAATAAGCGCCTGAACTTTTAGTGAGTTGCACTAGATCTTCTTCAATTTTTTCTTTCTTGGGTACAAAGAAGTAGATACCAAACCAAAGTGGCAAACTTAGTATTACAATAACAAAAAATGGCCAGTTCCAATCGCCCAGAGAAGCCAGATAAATGCCAAAGGGCACCCCTAATGCTGCTGCAGCCGA
>JBILRK010000379.1:0-3352 GCA_044372705.1 Saprospira sp.
CTATTACTGGTGTTGAAGTATTGGCTTATGTTCAGGATAATAGTATTTACGCACTTTAAGTAGTCCTGCAAAAATAATAATTCCATTCTCGAAATCCACTCTAAGTAATAAAGACTAGGATTTTTTCTATGATATCATTTGCAAATCTGTTTTTCCGAGGAAAAAATCCGTATCGAAGATCTGTGTTAATCAGTATTTGCAGTTTTATCTGTGTTTTATGATAATTTTAAAACACGGATTTACAATATGATAATACTGAGCCACACGGATTTTGAAACTCAAAATACTGAGATTTTACTTCGTAAAAAGCGGATTATCCACCCTAAAACTAAAACTTTGATTTGCAAAATATATCATTATTTATGCAGTAGTACTTAACTCAGGATTCCACATTTTTTGCTATCTTTGCAGCCGCACAATATAAATCAAAATGAAAACCAAAAAGTTAAAAAAAGATAGGGTTAACGTCATCACACTCGGATGTTCAAAAAACATGGTTGATTCTGAAATTCTGATGCATCAGCTAAAAGAAAATAAATTCGATGTAATTCATGATAGTGAAGAAGACGCAAATATTGTGATTATTAATACCTGTGGTTTTATAGACAGGGCCAAAGAAGAGTCAATAAACACTATCCTTCTCTATGCCGAAGAGAAAGTGGAAGGCAATATCGAAAAACTTTACGTTACCGGTTGTCTTTCCGAGAGATATAAAGCAGATTTAGAAAGAGAGATTCCAGAAGTGGATGCTTATTTTGGAACGATGGAACTACCAGCCCTGCTGGAAAAACTTGAAGCCGATTATAAGCAGGATCTTATTGGCGAGCGTATGTTGCTTACGCCACCTCACTATGCTTACCTTAAAATTTCGGAAGGTTGCAACAGAACTTGTTCTTTTTGTGCTATTCCGCTCATGCGAGGCAAGCACATTTCCAGGACAATTGAGTCGCTGGTGGATGAAACCAAAAAGCTGGCCAAAAATGGAGTAAAAGAAATTATGCTTATTGCACAGGAACTCACGTATTATGGCTTGGATATTTATAAAAAAAGGGCTTTGGGCGAATTGTTGGGAGCTTTGAACAATGTAGATGGAATAGAATGGATAAGGCTGCATTATGCTTATCCTTCTAAATTTCCAACGGAGGTTTTTGATAGCATTCAGGCTTTGCCTAAGGTTTGCAATTATCTTGATATGCCCCTGCAACATATCAGCGATCAGGTGCTAAAAAATATGCGCCGTCAAATATCTAAAGAAGAAACAACTGAATTGATTAAAACAGCCAGAGAAAAAGTTCCGGGAATAGCATTGAGAACGACATTTCTTGTTGGATTCCCTGGAGAATCCGATGCTGATTTCTCTGAATTGATGGATTTTGTAAAAGAAATGCGTTTTGAAAGAGTCGGTGTTTTTCAATATTCGCACGAAGAAAATACTAGTGCCTTTGAATTTACCGATGATATTCCTGCTGAAATTAAAGAGGAAAGGGCCAATAAATTGATGGAGCTGCAGAGAGAAATTTCTGCAGAATTGAATCAAGAAAAAATTGGAAAAGAAATGAAGGTTTTGATCGATAGAAAAGAAAGTGGCTACTTTATCGGCAGATCCGAATTCGATTCACCCGAGGTTGATAATGAGGTTTTAATTGAAGCTAAAGGAAACACCTATGTTCGAATTGGTGATTTTGCACATGTAAGAATTTTTGATTCTACAGAATACGACCTCTATGGCGAAGTTATTAAATAAGATTTTTGCAAACGGATGATTTTTTATAATTTTGTAATGCTTTATTAGACTTCAGTCTCGTTTTTCAGACGAGATTAGACACTAGATGCTAGACAACTTTATAACCAAGAACTAACAACTCAAAACCATCAACAAATAATCATCAACCTATAACTATCAACACATAACCATCAACTTCATAACAAACAACCATCAACTTCATAACAAACAACCTATAACTATCAACACATAACCATCAACTTCATAACAAACAACCATCAACTTCAAAACGAACAACCATCAACACATAACCATCAACTTCAAAACGAACAACCATCAACACATAACCATCAACTTCAAAACGAACAACCATCAACCTATAACCATCAACTTCAAACCGATAAACGATTAACAATCTACTCATATGGCTTGGTATAAAAGAAAACAGGAAGGAATTCAAACTACTACAAAAGATAAAAAAGAAGCACCGGAAGGTGTTTGGCATCAGTGTAGTAAATGTCATCACAAAACAACTGTTAAAGAAATGGCTGAGCAGCTTTTTGTATGCTCCAGCTGTGGCAATCACGAGCGAATTGGTTCTCATGCCTATTTCCATATTATTTTTGATAATGGCAAATACAAAGAGCTCTTCGAAAATATTGCTGCCATAGATTCTTTGAACTTTGTTGATCAGAAGCCTTATGCCGACCGATTGGTCGATGCCAGAAAAAAAACAGGCTTAGTGGATTCAATTTCGGTAGCGCATGGCAAAGTGCACAAAAATGATTTTGTAATTGCAGCTATGGACTTCGATTTTATCGGAGGTTCTATGGGTTCAGTAATGGGAGAGAAAATTGCAAAGGCTATTGACTATTGTATTGAGCATCACGCGCCTTTTATGATTATCTCCAAATCGGGTGGTGCGCGCATGATGGAATCTGCCTATTCTTTGATGCAGATGGCAAAAACCTCTGCAAAACTTACTCAATTAGCCGAGGCTAAATTACCCTACATATCCTTCATGACAGACCCTACTACAGGTGGCGTTACCGCTTCTTTTGCTATGTTGGGCGACTTAAATATTGCTGAACCTGGTGCATTGATTGGTTTTGCAGGACCCCGTATTGTAATGGAAACTATTAAAGTAAAAGAATTACCCCAAGGTTTTCAAAGAGCCGAATCCTTGCTCGATAATGGCTTTTTAGATTTCATTGTTGAAAGAAAAAATCTAAGAGAACAGCTATCTGATATTTTAGTTCTTTTCAAAAACATGCAACAGAAAGATTAAATCACAAAATATATACAGCCGATCAAGTATCGGCTTTTTTTGTCGAAATTATGAGACCTTGCGCTTTAAGCATATGCCTTGCCTTTTTTGTTTTTGTTGGAATTAATGCACATATAATTCAAGCACAGCAAACTGAGTCCAATTCAGAAGAAATTCTGAAAGCGGCAATTATTGATTTTGATGGAAAACGATTCGAAAAATGTCTTGCATCTTTGAATCGTGCAATTGAAATTAACCACAATGGTGAGTTAAGCGATATTTTGTATTATTACAGGGCATTAACCTATGTTAAGCTTAATAATGATGCTGAAGCCCTTAAAGATTTGGATACTGCTGTATAT
>JBILRK010000380.1:0-3350 GCA_044372705.1 Saprospira sp.
CAAGGAATTTATTTCTGTACAGAATGGACTGGCTTCAAGGGAAGTTTTTTGTGTGGTTCAGGACAAAAACGGGTTTATCTGGTTTGGTACAAAATATGGGTTGAACCGTTACGATGGTAAAAATTTCAAGTTTTTCTCCAGCAAAAATGGGCTATCCTCCAATATTATCTGCAACCTCTATCCACTCGAAAACGATCAAATTTTAATTCAATACGGCTACCAATGGGCTCCAGATAAATTGGAATCCAGAATGGATTTGATTAATGCATCTACTTTTGAGATAAGTGCATTTAGAAACGAAATAATTAAAGACCCCAAATTGAAAAATATTGAAAGATTTTTGGATGATTACCAAAAAGGACAGAGTTCCAGAATGAAGAAATTGCATTTTTCGGACTGTGCTGATAAAAGTCTTTCCCTGGAAAAAGGTATCCAAGTTTTTGCAAAATCAGATGCTGGCGCGCAAGTTATAGTAACTGCTTCGAAAGAGGTTTATTACATTGAAAACAATCGAAGGATTCGCCTGCTAATTTCCGCTGATTTTTCTGCTTCTTTCAATGGGCATATTAATGACTATTACAAAGACGCATTTAATAATATTTGGATTTGTACCCAACAGGGTGTTTTTAAAATCAGTATCAGAAAAAATAATTTTGAAATATATCATAGTGCTGCTCAACAATTGGGCAAAACGGCAACTCAAAGCAGGGGTATATATGTTTCGCTGATAGAAGGGAAACGCACTGTTTATTCCAATGCAATAGCTGTACTTTTTGCCGGAGATAAAACTGCAAAATCAGATAAATGGTCATGGGGACTGCTTCGAATCGGAAATAAAATATACAGTAGCGATGAAAAGTTGCAGGAAATTGACGCTGCGCAATTAAACCTCCTTGGGGAATATCCGATTAGTGCCAAAAATAATGGATTTGCCCTTTCCATCTATCAGTACGATGACTCGCTTTTATACTTGGGCAATACAGAGAATATTAGCATTTACAATCGTTTTACACACATTAGCAGGGCTATGTCTTCAAGCAATGCTGAAATTCCTGAAATCAAGTATCTGTATCGCTTTTTTAATAGCTCGAAAGGGCTAATAGCCCTAGCCGAAAATGGCATTTTTCTGATTAAAAATGGGCAGATTGTTGACTATTATGGTCCAAATTCTAAAGATAAAAATAAGCGTTTAGCCATCGGGGCTTTATTGGATGCACATGAGGACAAAAACAACTGTCTTTGGATTGCATCAAATGGCGAGGGCCTTTTTAAATGGAACTGGCACAAGACAGGTGCAAACCAAAAATTGCAGCAATTCAGCACGAATGAGGGTTTACCCTCCATGGTGCTGTACCGTATCGAGGGTGATAATTTTAATAATCTCTGGATCAGCTCAGATGATGGAATAGCTCGAATTAGTACAAAAAACTATGAAATACAGCTGTTCAGAACAGAAGATGGTCTGCCGCATCATGAATTCAACAGGGTTTCTTCCTTTAAATCGGAAGATGGCTACATTTATTTTGGTGGTTTGAACGGCGTAGTGGGTTTCAACCCCTCCGATTTTAACTATAAGCAACAAAAGCAAAGCATTCCATTCCATATTATCGGCATCAGGAAATATTCCAAAAATAAGGTTGAAGAGCTGCGAGGTATTTCGGATGTTAATCCTAAAAGAATTGCTTTTCTGCCCTCCGATAAATTAATTAAAATTGATTACGCCTTACTCGATTACATAAATAGGGAGAAGCAATACGCATATCGAATCAGCACCATGCAGAATGAATGGATAAAAACCAATGACAACAGCATCAGTATTGGTAGCCTTCCCTATGGAAATCATACTATTGAAATCATGGCACAGTTGGAAGATGGCACCTGGCTGGAAGACAGCCTTAAAATTCCGATTGCTGTTTTACGCCCTTTTTATCTGCAGATCTGGTTTCTTGTGCTCAGTTTCCTAGTTTTTATTGGAATTGTAGTCAGCGTAATCTGGTTTCGAAGTCAAAGACTGAAAGCCCAAAATGCAAATTTGGAACAAAAGATTATCGAGCGAACCAAAGATTTACAAACAGCACTGGGTGACAAGGATGTCCTGCTGAAAGAACTGCATCATCGTGTAAAAAACAACTTACAGATAATAACGGGCTTAATCGAATTGCAGAAAGAACAACTCACTGACAAAAAAGCCATTGAGGCGCTGAATGAAGGACAGATCAGGTTATCCAGTATAGCCTTGATTCACCAAAACTTTTACAGTGGCGACAAGCTGGAATCGGTTTCATTCAATAGCTTTTTAAATGATTTGGTTAGTACGGTAAAAAGAATGTTCGGCACCAAAGAACATCCGATAGAGAGCAGCATCAAATCGGCTGACATCAGTATCGATATCAACAGTGCCATTCCACTTGGTCTAATCTTGAATGAATTGCTAACCAATTCTTATAAATATCTTCCTACGAATCAGCCCAATAAAAAAATTGAAATAGAACTTCTTGAGTTGGAAGCTGACAGTTTTGAATTAACCTATAAAGACAATGGCCCTGGCCTGCCCGAAAACGTCCGTTTTGAAAACTCAAAAACACTGGGATTGAGACTGATAAGGGGATTGGCACAACAAATTAAGGGTTCTGTTGATTACAAATTTGAAAAAGGATCTGTTTTTAGGGTCCGTTTTAAAGCTAAATCAATTAAATAAAAGCAATTTTCAATGGAAAAAATAAAGGTTGGCCTGGTAGAAGATGAAATGATTATTGCTGAGACGATATGCCTGGCACTAAAAAAATTGGATTATCTCCCCTGCCCTGCTGCAGATTCTTTCGAATCGGCAATTGCTATGATTGAAACAGAAGATCCTTACATCGTCCTGCTTGACATCAATCTGAATGCTGAAAAGGATGGTATCGACCTTGCGCATTATATCAATGAGCATTTCAAAATTCCGATCATTTATCTCACTGCAAACAGCGACCGCGGAACAATTGAACGTTCAAAACATAGCCTTCCCGCTGCTTTTTTAGTTAAACCATTCAGTAATGATGAGTTGCTTTCTGCGATAGAAATTGCCATATTTAAACATCGGACAGTAAAAGCATCTCAGCCTCAAACCAAAAGTGATTTGACCCGGAATGCGATGACCGAATACAATCTGACAATCAGAGAAGAAGAAATTATTTTACTAATTGCAAATGGCTTAAGACAGAAAGAAATTGCTGCTGTTCTTTTTATATCTGAAGCAACTGTCAAAAAACATTTATCTAATGTTTATGTAAAATTGAATGTACAATCCAGCATTGATGCGCTAAACAAGCTAAAGTTGAATCAACAGTAAATTGGGTGTAGGCTATCAG
>JBILRK010000382.1:0-3342 GCA_044372705.1 Saprospira sp.
GCAGGCATGATAATGCTAACAAGAGGTAGATTTTCTTTACTGATTTCTTCGATCATTTTCTGAAACAATTTTTTCCAGCTTCTGAAGCTGTTTTTCATAGGTATGATCCAAGGCAAAGGCAACTCTTTTTTTCCTTAGTTCGTCTGTGTTGTAATGAAGGATCTCTTTTTGCGCCTGTTTAAACAGCGCAGGCAATTCTTTATTTTGTTTGGCCATCAAAACCAAATCTGAATTAGCGCTATGATCTAACAACAAACTTGAAACGATAACATTTCCAACACTCAGGTATTCAATTAGTTTTTGTGGATTGGCAACTATGTCTGCATTTTTTTCTGTTTCATAACAGATTAAAAACATATCCATAGTTTGTAATATTTCTGCAGTTCTGACGGTCATTAGGCTTCCATACATACGAACATTTGCGGCAGACATCAAAAACTCAACAAAAGGGTCTTCCCAAGTTTTATTTCCACTTCCGGCCAGGTTACTTTCTTTAACAAATGGACCAACGATATGAAACTCTACCATAGGATTTTCCCTGATAATAGTCTCAAAAACAGCTGTGTCGATATGTTTGTTTTGCATGTTGCCCAAATAACCGCATCTGATTCTTCCACTGGCAAACTGGGTATTTGCCATGATATCTTTTTTCCGAAATCCGGCTTCAACATAAACATTTCCCAAAGCCTGATCGAATAGTATTTTTTTACTACTGACTTCTCCAAGTTGTTTTTTCAGAGGTTCCGATAAACAAAGTACAATATCGGAAGAATTGGCAATTTCAACTTCTGAGGCATGATCACTATTCCATTCTTCTTTTGTATAAATTTTATAGCTGTCGGAACCGAACATGTTCAAATCGCGAAACCTGTTGCAATCGAAACTCCAAATTATATCAATTTTCTTATCGATAAGTTTATTTACCTTTTCCGAAAGATTGGCCTCTGACAATTTAAAAAGCCCCATAAACCCTCCGTTTAATTTATAATCGACCACCCATAAATTTTCGGAAAGCTCTATTTTGGAATCAGCCTTTGACGGTGGATTTAGGTAATAAACAAAGGCGCCAGACTTAGCCAATTCACGAGCATAATGCTGTCTAGCCGGGAAGCTCACATCCCAGGGACTAGGTGAAATAATCAGAATATTTTTATTTCTGAAGGGCATCTGTGTAGAAAAATTATGTTTAGCCTTATGGTTTATTTTTCGAAACGTAAATATATGATTTTCTTTTCAAATGCTTATAAATTGAGTTTTAAAAAACCTATATAGTCTCTGAAAACAATGAAACTTGTTTAAACATTTACTACTAATGGTAGATTTAAGTATCTTTTTAGCTCAAACGTTAATGATATTATATTAAAAAAATTGTTTAATCTTCCATACAAGTTTATTCCTTAAAACTTCAGGCATCATCGATATTATGGGCTAAATTCTCTTTTTCATTATCAATTTTGCAGATCTTTTTTAAAAAGGTTTAGGTCTAGATAATATTTAGTTTCAGTATATTTAAAAATATTCTATTTGTATTTTACGACTTTGGAAAATTATATTTATTTTGTGTTGGAATTTAATAAAATTTTAATTTGGCTATGAATACAGAAAAACACATAGACAAATCTATTGAGGATTTACTTTGTAAAATTGAGCAGCAATGCAACGATGAGCCCGACACTTTGCTCATAGTTCACCCTGAAAATTACACAACAGAGCATCTTTTTCAGTTGAGAGGGCGTTGGCAAAAGAGAAATAAGGAATACAAAAAAATGTACCGATTGATTTTTGCACTTGGTGCACTTTCCCCACTGTTTTTTGCTGTTGGAATGAGCGGTTTTTTGTTTTCTCCTCTGCTGGGTGTAATTTTCTTACCAATTTCGGTGCTATTTTTTATCGCTTTTCTAATAGGGATTTTTATGGTCTCTTACCGTTTCAAAAGCTATGGATATCAAGAATCTATCATATCCACCATTGATAAGGAACTCAAAAAAAGAGGTCAGTTTATATAATTGAATCCCAAACCCATGAATCTAGCTTTGGCCTCAACTGTCCTGATGATCAGGCCTAACTATTTCGAATACAATTCGGGCACTGCAGCCAGTAATTCTTTTCAGAATAAAATTAACAATCTTAGTCCTGAAGAGACAAGAAAGGCAGCAATAGACGAATTTGACAATTTTGTTGCCCTACTCGAAGCATGGGATATTGAAGTGATTGTTTTTGAGGATAGCCCAATTCCACTGAAACCCGATGCTGTATTTCCAAATAATTGGATTTCTACCCATTACAATGGCTGGCTTTTGACCTACCCCATGCTGGAAGTTTCACGCAGAAAGGAGCAAAGGTCCGAAATCATCCAAGCTTTGGTTGAAAAATACGGCTATGTTCACAGAAATGACCTCAAGCAACTCGAAGCGGAAGAAATATTTTTAGAAGGCACAGGAAGTTTGGTGCTTGACAGGTCTTTAAAAGTTGCTTATGCCGCACTTTCCTCAAGAACACACCCAAAAGCCTTACAGTGTTGGGCAGAGTTAACAGGATTTAGCTATCTTTCTTTTCACACTGAGGATATGAAGGGAAAGGCCATTTATCATACCAATGTTATGATGAGCATTGCCGGTGACCTTGTTTTGCTTGGAGCTGACTGTATAGCCGACCCTGACAGAGAAAGAGTCGTCAATGCACTAAAGAACTATGACAAAAAAATCATCTACCTAAGCAATGAACAAGTTTTGGTGCATTTTGCCGCTAATGCGCTTGGGCTACAAAACAGAAATGGTGAAAAACTTTTGGTAATGTCTTCTACAGCTAAAAAAAGTTTGACGGAATCACAAATATCAAGCATACAAGCCTGTGGATTTCAGATTCTTGCAGCCCCTTTAAATGTTATTGAGACTGTAGGCGGAGGTTCGGCACGATGCATGATGGCCGAAATAGTCAAACCAATCTGATTATTTTCCTGCTTTCTGCAGATAATTCAAATATTTCTGTATTTCAATATTATCGACAGAGATGTCTTCCAATGTATTCCTGTCGACTGGAAATCCATCCCAATAAGCTTTTATAAAAGCTTTTTCGAACCCCGATTCCCGTACTGTCTCCAAAAGTATTGAAATAGCATCGAATTTTTTAGCCATACCCAAGCAAAAGCTAATCTTAGGATTTCCATTCAGTTTTTCGAGAGCGCCCTCATTCATGATTTTTAAAAAATCAAGGCTTTTCTGATTGTCTGTATCGAAGAGCTCAATTTTAAAATTTAAGCCTTTAATATTTTCAATATAATTTTCTGCAGCGCTTTCCTTTAAAACAGTACTTATCATTTTTTCTTTTTTGATGATTTTAGTA
>JBILRK010000381.1:0-3342 GCA_044372705.1 Saprospira sp.
CAGAACAGTCCATCGATCCCTTAAAAACTTATACAACCGATGACTATTTTGCTCTTATGGATGATGGCGAAGGTAACCTCGAACAAAGCAGTCTGATGGACCTGGCGGTCGGTCGCATTCCCGTTTCTAGTGCAACTGAAGCTGAAGCAGTTGTGACTAAAATCATCAACTATGATACTCAGGTTGAAGGCTTTGGTGACTGGCGCAGCAGGCTTACCTTTTTTGCCGATGACGAAGACGGTAATCTACACCTGGACGACACCGAAAATATTGCGCAAATAGTTGCAGGCAGAGACACTGTTTATAACATCGATAAAATTTATTGCGATGCTTATCCACAGGTGAGTACTGCAGGAGGCAGCCGATATCCCGATGTAAACGCTGCCCTTCTGAGAAATATCTTTAAAGGTAATCTGCTCATGTGTTACTTAGGTCATGGCGGCCCCGATGGGTTGGCTCAGGAGCGTATTTTTACAACTTCTGAGATAAATACGCTGGATAATGAAAACAAGTTGCCGCTTTTTATAACAGCAACCTGCTCCTTTGCGCCATTTGATGATCCTGAATCTATAAGTGCTGCAGAATTGCTTTTACTTAATCCGGCTGGTGGTGCAATAGCCATGCTTACCACTGTTAGGGTTGTACTTGCGGATGCAAACGAGCACCTTACAAGAAATACTTTTAACTATATTTTCAGTCCTATTGAAGGCAGATACCCCCGCCTTGGCGAGGTACTTCTTTTTGCCAAAAATACAAGCGGTTTGCAATCGG
Organism: Saprospira sp.; assembly: GCA_044372705.1. GTDB lineage: Bacteria > Bacteroidota > Bacteroidia > Chitinophagales > Saprospiraceae > Saprospira. Next base: position 772 of record JBILRK010000381.1, read on the forward strand.
CCTCCAACTCCAGAAAATTTGTTCTACTTGGCGACCCCTCACAAACCTTGGCTTATCCCGAGGAAAGAGTGGTTACTACCCTTATAAACGGCAATCCCGTAAACGGTAATGACACCATAGGTGCCCTTCAATTTGTAACAATACAAGGTGAAGTTCAAGATCAGAACGGAAATTTGATGAACAATTTTAATGGGACAGTTTATCCTACGGTTTTCGATAAACACGATACGATTCAAACTCGCGGAAATGATGCAGGAAGCTACATTACCAAATTTCCGCTTCAGAAAAAAATTATTTTTAAAGGTCGCGCTACTGTTTCAAACGGGCGATTTAGTTTTTCATTCTATGTTCCCAGAGATATTAACTACAATATGGGTAGAGGAAAAATCTATTATTATGCCGAAAACGGTTCGAATCTTGACGCACATGGGACTTACAGAGGGCTATACATAGGTGGTACAAGTAACAACAGCATAAGCGACAACGTCGGACCAGAAGTTAAGGTATTTATGAACAATGAAAACTTTGCCTCAGGTGGATTAACCGACGAAAACCCACTTCTTTTGGTAAAACTGAGCGATAGTAGCGGTATTAATACCGTAGGGAATGGAATTGGACATGACCTGACAGGAATATTGACCTTTACTCAAGACGAATCGGATAAAACATATAACCTTAATGATTTTTACGAAGCCGAGTTAGATAATTTTAGATTGGGCAGAATTAATTATCCGCTGCAAAAACTTCCTGTTGGCAAACACACTGTAAAAGTGAAAGCCTGGGATGTATTTAATAATATGGGCGAGGGCAGTACTGAATTTATTGTTGCCTCTGACGAGAAAATGGCATTGGCTCAAGTCCTCAATTATCCCAATCCATTTACAACACATACCGAATTTATGTTTGAGCATAATCTGCCTGGGCAGGAACTTGAGGTGCTGATTCAGATATACACCGTTTCAGGTAAGTTGGTCAAGAACATCAGCAGCGATCTTAGCTCGGCCGAAAATGACGGTTTTAGAGTACGCGGTATTGAATGGGATGGACTGGATGAATTCGGAGACCGATTGGGTCGTGGCGTTTATGTTTACAAAGTAACTGTTAGGGCTACAGGCCCAGCAGCTGCAGGCAGCGAATCTCCTAAAATTCAAAAGAACAGCGAGTATCAGAAATTAGTAATTCTCAAATAATATTTAATGTTTTTATTTTGTAAACTTTCTAAATATTTTTGGTAGCAACTATAAATAAAAATAACTTTATAACATTATTTTGTAACTTTGCCTTTTACGATTTTTAGCAATCTATGACAGGAACTATACACTAGTATTTAATTTATTGATTCTGACCTACTTATTTATGAGCTTACGGTTTTATAAAGCTTGTGCCTTACTGGCAGTTTTGGTTTCGGCTTTCAATGGAAAAATTGAAGCACAGTGTATTCTTTCAAACGGGCAGTTAATTCAGCCCGATGGCAGCCCCTGTTCCAATACCATCATCACAGCAGTTCCATTTTTAAGGATTATTCCCGATGCTCGATTTGGCGCTATGGGTGACGTTGGCATTGCTGTTGACCCCGATCCCAATTCCATGCATTTCAATTCATCGAATCTTTCATTTGGGGCAAAAGATTTAAGTGTTTCGGCTACTTATACTCCCTGGCTACGAGCTTTGGGGTTGAACGATGTCTTTTTGGCCTATCTTTCGGCCTATAAACATATCGATGACAGACAGACACTTGGAGGGTCGCTGCGATATTTTTCATTAGGGCAGATTCAATATACCGATGATCAGGGAAATCCACTGCAAATGGTTCGTCCCCGTGAATTAGAATTGGCATTTGCCTACTCTAGAAAAATGTCTGAAAATTTTTCTACTTCACTGGCATTGAAATACATTTTTTCATCCTTGGGTAGCGGCGCGGTAAATGGTGATGTACTTACGCCTGCAAATGCATTTGCTGCTGATGTCTCTTTTACTTATCGCCAGCCCCTAGTTATATCAGGCAAAAAGGCAAACCTGAATTTCGGTTTAGTTTTCTCCAATTTGGGTTCTAAAATTTCATATACAAGATCTGCCAATAAGGATTATATTCCAGCGAATTTAGGTTTTGGAACTGCTTTTGAATATAATTTCGATGATTATAATTCACTCACCTTTGCAGTTGATATCAATAAGCTCCTGGTTCCAACACCAATACCCCGAAGCATGGACGACGGACAAGGAAATCTTATTCCTAATCCAGAATTTGATGCTGACGGAAACGGAATTCCTGATTACAAAGAAAAATCAGTACCTGCTTCCATATTCTCATCATTTGGAGATGCTGCCGGCGGGTTTGGCGAAGAAATGCGCGAGCTGATGTACTCTATCGGTATGGAATACTGGTATAATAAACAGTTTGCAATCCGTTTCGGTCATTACAATGAACACAGAACCAAGGGTAACCGAAAGTTTTTTACCGTTGGTTTAGGCATCAGATACAATATTTTTAATATCAATTTCTCTTATCTGATTCCGGCTATTGCGGCTCAGCGCAACCCATTGGATAATACCCTACGCTTCTCTCTTATC
>JBILRK010000384.1:0-3334 GCA_044372705.1 Saprospira sp.
AGTAGTCAATACAGATAATGATGTTGTTTCGGCTGCTCAAATTCAATTACTCGATCCTGATTTAGATGTACTTTTTGTGCACATTGATGATGTTGATGCTGCTGGTCACGGAAATGGTTTTAGCCCAATCATACCATCTTACATGAATCAAATTCAAACAGTCGACGGGCAGGTGGGTCAAATACTAAGCTACCTCAGATCGCGCCCGGGTTATATAAATGGAACTGAAGACTGGCTTATTTTGCTAACAACCGATCATGGTGGCATTGGGTTTGGACATGGTGGAAATACTACATTTGAAAAAGAAATTTGGTGGGCTGCAATTGGTTCTACTGTTCCAACTCAGCAAATAACGGTTGATATGTCAGACCCTAATCAATGGTTAAACGCCCCTGTTCTTGCAGACATAGCGGTTACTGCCTTAGATCATTTACTGATTGGCGTTGATCCCGAGGCTCAAGTAGATTGGAATTTGGATGGAAAATCATGGTGTATTGACCCTGCCGATTCCTTGACTAGCGTTACTAATACTATTTCACAAACATACAACCTTCGTGTATTTCCAAATCCAAATGATGGTAAATTTAAAGTTTTGGTAGATAATGTAAAAGGCAAATTGGTTTGTTCAATTATTGATGTCAATGGTCGACTAATCGCAAGTAAAGAAACGATGATGCAAGGTAATACCGCGATAAACTTCGATGATATTCAATTAACCTCTGGAGTTTATTTTGTCAAAATTACCGATGAAAAAAATCGCAGCCAAACACAAAAAGTTATCATAAATTAAGTTAGCAACTAACTCTTATGAAAAAGTTATATTTTCTTGCAATTATCATGTTTCTTACGCTTGAGTCGACACTAATTGCTCAATCTTTCAATGCTGTACAATTTGGTGCAAGTACCGACTATATAAATACTAGCTTTGCGCCAAATTTTGGCAATAGCCAAGATTTTTCTATTGAATTCAGGCTGAAAACTGCTGGTTGGACAAGCGATCCTTCTCTAATTTCAGATAAAAACTGGGCAAGTGGATCAAATGATGGATGGAACATTGCTTTAGGTAGCAATGGTACAGGTATTGATGTAAATGTAGGAGATGGTAGCGCAAGGGCTGATTTGTTGGCCGGTACGGTAAATGACAATCAATGGCATCACATATTGGTTACTTTTGATAGAAACGGAAGCCTAAGTTTGTATATTGATGGTATCTTGTCGCAATCTGTTAGTATGTCAAATGTTGGTAATATAAACTCCGGTAATAGCGTCAAGATTGCTCAAGATGGTACTGCAAACTACAATTCAGCTGCTACTTGTCAAATGGCAGACATTCGAATTTGGAATAAAGTTTTACCTTTATCAGAATCTGCAGCATGGCGTTGCCGCTATCTTGATGCTTCACACCCATCTTATGCCGACTTAATTCATTATTGGAAATTGGACGAGGGTACCGGAACAACAGTAGCAGATAGCAAAGGTACCAGTAATGGTACGCTTATTGGATCAGCTTTTTGGGTAAATGGAAATTCACAAACAATTGGATGCTCACAAACAGAAATTGGGGCAGGTTATATGGTTGATTTTGATGGTGTAAATGATTGGATAGATTGCTCAGGCAATGGTGGGAATAAAGTAAGTGCATCATCTATAGGCTTGCCTTCAGCTCAATTAACTGTTGAAACTTGGGTTAAACCAAATCGCTTTCGTACCTGGGATGCTATGTTGGCCTTTATTCAAGATAATCAAACTTTTGAAAGAGGTTGGGACCTAGAAGTGCGTGATAACAATAAATTTGGTTTTTCTCTTACCACTGGAACAACACTTACCTACTTAGAAACAAGCAATAGCTTCAATGAAAATGAATGGTATCATGTTGCAGGGGTATTTGATGGGTCAAGCATGAAAATTTACGTTAATGGAATACTTGAAAATACCAGTAACGCTCAAGCAGGGAATATTAATTATGCAGATTCTTGGTTATCTATTGGAATGTATAAGGATGACAATGAAACTAATGCTTTCGACGGTTCTTTGGATGAAGTAAGAATTTGGAGTGTGGCACGTTCTGAGTCAGAAATAAGAAGCGCTATGTGTCGAAAACTAATAGGCAACGAAACTGGATTATACGCTTATTGGAGATTGGACGAATCGGTTGCAAGCATAGCTTACGATGCATCCAACAATAACCATAATGGGGTATTAACGAATATGAATCTTGCTAATGCACATCAAATTTCTGAGGCTCCAATTGGCGATACAAGTGTTTTTATATACCCAGGAAATTGGCAGTCTCAAAATTTATTATTGAGTAGTGCCAATCAAGGATCTTTAAATATTGAAAATGTAAGTCTCAATCCTCAGGGTGTACATATTTATATGGTTAGAGATACACCAAATTTTAGTAACGGAATTTGGAACAGAGGCAATACAAATAATTATTTTGGAGTTTTTTCTACGAATCCATCCAATTTCAATGTTTTGTACGATTACACATCTTATTCCGATGCAATGTCAAATGAATCCTTTTTGAATCTCTATCAAAGGCCTCACAATGCAGCTAGTACCTGGGTAGTAGACCCAAGTGCCAATTTGTCAACAACGCTTAATAATATCAGTATTGATTCAGTTTCAGGGCGTAGAGAGTATATCATAGCCGATTTTATTGTTAACAATTGCTTAAATGCCACTAACCTCAATGTCGATTCGATTTTTGATACTAGAGCTGTTTTGTCTTGGGATGGTTTCGGCACTTCATACAACATCGAATGGGGTCCGGCAGGATTTTCTTTGGGGAATGGAAATTCAATCTCAAATGTAAGCACTACAACATTGAGTATTTCTGGTTTATCTGCTCGAACTGACTATGAGTTTTATGTTCAGGTTTCATGTGCAGCCAATAATCAAAGTACTTGGGTTGGTCCATTTGGGTTTTCTACAGTAGATCCTTGTTCTGAACCTTCATCTATTCAAGTTCTTTCAACTACTTGTAACAGCGCTATTATTTCTTGGAGTTCAACAAATGTCAATTGGGTTATCGAGTGGGCTCCTAGTGCGCTCTTTCAGCCAAATCTGGGAATTTTAACAAATGCCAACTCGAATCCATTCACATTAACGGGATTAATTAACAATACTAATTATACTTTCCGAATCAAAACAGATTGTGATAGCCTGATCAGCAATTGGTCAGGAACATTCACATTCAGAACCGATTCTGCTTGTGTTTCAACAAATGTCGACTTAAATAATAATCAACCTAATATCAGGTTATTTCCAAATCCAGTTCAAGATTACTTGCATATAGAATCTAGTTCAATCGATATAATGCAAGTAAGAT
>JBILRK010000383.1:0-3334 GCA_044372705.1 Saprospira sp.
GCAAAGTATTCCGGATGGGATTGGAAATTTAAAAAAATTAAAAGTGCTTAATTTATCATCCAATGATTTAACAAAAATTCCCGAAACAATTGCAGCGTTGGAATGCCTGGAAGCACTATATCTGGATGAAAATCCAATAGCTGAAATCCCTGAAGCCATATTAAATATGCCTTCCTTGAAAATAATTGTGTTGCCCGAAAAATTAAAAAAATCAGATAAATAGCCTATTTAATTAGGCAAAAGCATTATTAGCCAACCACACAAGATAAAGAACCCGCATAGCAGCAGCACCAGTTGATGGGTTGGTTTGAGTACCATTGTATTTTGTTGGGCATCGTCTGAGAAACTTGTAAAAATCAGGTTGACATAAAAATATCCGCCAATTGCCGTACTGATTAAACCAAAAAGCACCAACAATGGATAAGTGGTGAAAACATTGTAAAAGAGCAAAGTCTTACCAAAAAATCCAGTAAATGGGGGTATTCCGGTCAATGAAAGCAAGGCAAAAACAAAAAGAGCACCAACGATTGGATATTTTCTTCCGATTCCTTTCAGGTTAGAAATTTTATCTTCTTCGTTCAACCCCGCCATAGAAACTGTTATGAGGGCAACGACTGAAAAACCGTAACCAACAGTGAATATGAATAGATCTGAGGCTGCACCATTCTGTATATTTAACAAGGCAAAAAGTGCAAAGGCAGAATGCGTGATACTGGAATAGGCAATTAATCGCTTATAGTATTCTTGTTTTAGTGCGGCAAGATATCCGATGAATAGTGACAAAACTATAGCTATATAAACAAGTCCGGACCAGAAACTGAATAGGCTTGAGAAAATGGTACTAAAAAACTTATAAAATGTAAATAGCATAGCTATTTTAACCACCGAGGCCATAAAGGCTGTAATATTATCGGGACTACCCTGATATACATCGGGACCCCAAAAATGAAAAGGCACGGCACCTACTTTGAAAAGCATAGACGCAGCAATCAGAAAAACGCCTACAAAAAGCATAGCTTTTGAATAGCTGCCTTCTATTATAAGTTCTTGCATTGTTGAAAGATCGAAGGTCCCTGTAGCTCCATAAATCAAGGCGATTCCTAAGAGAAGAAAGCAGGTAAAGAAGCTGCCCGTAAAGAAATATTTTATAGACGCCTCTACCGAATTTAGATTTTCTTTGTTTGAACCAGCAAGTACGTAAAGCGGAATAGATAGTATTTCTAAGCCTAGGAAAAACATGGAAAGGTCGCTGAATCCAATTAGTATGAGGGCTCCACAGAGCGAAAAGAGTATCAAAGACATGATATCTGCTGAATTGGACTTTTGCTGGCTCACTTTATCATAGCCTGCTATTAAGATGGTAAAAGTCAGTCCTATGCAAAGAAGTGCAAATTTAACCTCATCCTTTCCAAAATTAAGAATATTGTACTTAATCAATGGCGATACATATTGACCTTGAAAAAGAAATAAGATTGCCGCAGCAACTAAGCCAATCATTGAAATAACTAAAGAGCGCATTGGCTTGGCCGACATTCCAGCAAAAAGGCCTATGATTGCACTTAAAAATATGATGATTATTGAATCCATTTATCTTGAAATATTATAGCTGATAATTTACCATTAAGGTTTAGAGGCTATACTGTTCACAATATTATTAAGACAGGGCTCCATAAAGTCTTTTAATAACTGAGGAAAAATACCCAGAAAAAGTATCATAGCTCCCAATAGGAGAAATACAGCCAATTCATTTATAGTCAAATCTTTAAAAGATTCAATCTTTGGAAATCCGAACATACTGAGTTGAAAAGCACGAATCATAAAAACTGCGCCAAAAACAAGGGTAGTTGCAGAGAGAATACCCATTGCAATGTCGAAATTAAAGACTTCGTAAAGAATTACAAATTCTCCGATAAAGCCAGCTGAGAATGGCACTGAAACAGAGGCCAGCGTAATGACTGCAAACCAAAATCCAAATATTGGTGCCAATTTGGCAACACCACCCATATCACTCAAATTTTTGGATTTTAAACGCTGTTCGAGAATATCGGCAACCAAGAACATGCCTACAGACAAAAGGCTGTGGTTGAGCATTTGAATACAGGCTCCAAAAAGTGCATCATCATTAAAGACGGCGATGCCTGCAGTAATAATTCCCAAATGGCTTAGTGATGCATAAGCAAAAAGCACTTTTATATCATTTTGCCTGATGGCGATAATTGCTCCATAAAGAATTCCTATAACGCTCAGGATCATTATTGTCCAGGCACCAAGTTCTTTGACCTCTGCACAAAGTGGTATCATCCATTTTATCATTCCAAAAAGTGCCATTTTCAACATAATGGCTGAAAGCAGCATTGTACCTGCCATTGGAGAACTTGTATAGGTAGATGGCTGCCAACTGTGGAATGGGAATAAAGGAATTTTAACAGCAAAAGCCAATAAAAATCCAATCATTACTAAAATGCCAATCTGCGGACTCAATTCAACAGCTAAAAGTGCTTCATAACTAAAATTACCTGCAAGTCGGCCCAAGGCAAAAAATGACATGAGCATGGCTAATGAGCCGGCAAATGTAAAGATGAAGAAACGGAAAAGTACCGGATTGTTATTTTTATCTCCGTAGAAATAGAGTATTAACAGTATTGGCACCAAAGTCAATTCCCAAAAAACATAGAAAAGCATACCATCGAGCGAAAGGAAAATTCCATTCAAGCCAAAAAGCATAAAAAAGCTCAATGCATGGAAAACGCGGTCTTTTGATAAGGCTCTATTGTAATTTGACAACAAAATCAATGGCAAAGTTACATTAGTGAGTATTAACATCAATAGACCCAGGGCATCATAACCCATTTTAAAGGTCAAACCTAATGGAAAAACTTTTGATGGATTGAGCACATAATGTGTTGTAGCCGGATCGAAAGCAGCAACATGAGCTATCACAACTCCCAGAATCGCCAAAGATCCCAAAAGTCCAAAATGTCGGACAATTGAGGACGGTACAAGGAAAGAAATCAATCCTAATATCAGTGGTATATATATCAGTTCCAAAATTGTAGAATTATAATTGAATAGCCAATAAAACAAATTAAGCCGATGAGCATCCAGAAGATGTAGCTTCCTACAAAACCTTGTTGGAATTTAGAAACGGTGCTTCCCATAAATCCGAAAGCTTTAGGAAAGATACGAAGTGACCTTAAGAGAATAGCGACTTCGAAATATTTATAGCCAGATGTAGCCAGCTTATCAATAGGTTTAACAAAAAGGAAATTGTAAATCTCATCGAGGTAAAGCTTTGATGCAGATATCTTTTGCCAGCCTTTCAATGCTGAATCAG
>JBILRK010000565.1:0-3327 GCA_044372705.1 Saprospira sp.
GTTCGTAGCAAGTGTTATACTTCCGTTCGATGGACCACTTACGGTCGTCATGTTCACTGAAGGTCCGTCCACATCTGTATCGTTTGTCGCTACAGTGCCGCTTACAGGAGTATCTTCGTTCGTTGTATTGATATCATTATTAGCAATTGGTGCATCGTTCACAGCATTAACATTTAAAATTAAGAGTGCTGTATCACAAAGGTTTGGCGTGCCGCCATCGCAGTAACTGTACACAATTGTATCTGTTCCGTTGAAGTTTGGATTCGGCGTGTAAGTGTATGTGCCGTTCGTTGCAAGTGTTATACTCCCGTTAGATGGACCACTAACGGTCGTCATGTTCACTGAAGGTCCGTCCACATCTGTATCGTTTGTCGCTACAGTGCCGCTTACAGGAGTATCTTCGTTCGTTGTGTTTACATCATTATTAGCGATCGGTGCATCGTTCACAGCATTTACATTTATAATTAAAAGCGCTGTATCACAAAGGTTTGGCGTGCCGCCATCGCAGTAACTATATACAATTGTATCTGTTCCGTTGAAGTTCGGATTCGGCGTGTAAGTGTATGTGCCGTTCGTTGCAAGTGTTATACTCCCGTTAGATGGACCACTAACAGTCGTCATGTTCACTGAAGGTCCGTCCACATCAGTATCGTTTGTCGCTACAGTGCCGCTTACAGGAGTGTCTTCGTTTGTTGTATTTACATCATTATTAGCGATCGGCGCATCGTTTATGGGATTGACCGTAATATAAACGGTAGCATTGTCACAAAGTGCAGGTAGAGGTAAGCCATTATCGCAAACAATATAAACAAAACTATCCAAACCGTTGAAATTTAGATTAGGTGTATATGTAACTGCACCAGATAAAGTATTAACAGCGACAATACCATTTGAAGGGCTAGTTGTCACAGAAACAGTTGCAGGATTAAGCGTGGCATCAATGTCGCTATCATTATTAAGAACTGTTATTGTAACGGGGCTGTCTTCATTTGTTGTCACTGTATCATTTATTGCAATCGGAGGACAATTTGTTTGAGTGATTGTTAGCGAAGCTTGGCTTGTACACAAATTATTGTCAGTTACAGTTACAGAATGTTGACCTGCCGCTAAGCCAGTCGCAGTTGAAGTTGTTTGTGAAGCTGCCGATACACTCCATAGAAAAGTATATGGTGCCGTACCGCCAATAGTTGATAATACTGCAGTACCTCCAATGCCACAGTTTGAAATTGTTTGACTCGCAATTGATACGCTAAGTGCTGCTGAAGGTTGTGAAATTGTAACCGTTGCAATTGACCTACAACCATTGGCATCAGTACCAGTGACCGAGTATGTTCCTGCGGCAAGTCCAGTATTAGAAGCAGTTGTGCGTCCGTTCGACCATACAAAGTTTACAGTGCCGGTTCCACCTGTTGAGCTTGCTGTTGCAGCTCCAGTTAAATTACCAAAGCAAAGTACGTTTGTTTGTGAACCGATGCTGACATTGAGTGCCGCTGACGGTTGTGTTATAGTTGCAGCGTTGGTAGCAATACAACTTGATGCATCAGATGCTGTGACAGAATAAACACCCGCAGCCAAACCAGTTGCAGTTGCTGTAGTCTGACCATTAGACCAAACAAAATTTATGCTGCCTGTTCCACCACTACTTGTGGCAGTTAACGAACCAGTTGAATTACCAAAACAAAGTACATTGGTTTGACTTCCAATATTTACTGATAATCCTGTTGTAGGTTGAGTTATCGTAACTGATGCGATTGAAGTACAGCCATTTGCATCAGTACCAGTGACCGAGTATGTTCCAGCAGCAAGTCCTGTATTAGAAGCTGTTGTACGTCCGTTAGACCATAAAAATCCGACAGCGCCATTTCCACCTGATGAGGATGCTGTTGCCACTCCTGTTGAATTGCCAAAGCAAAGAACATTTGTTTGAGAACCGATGCTAACATTGAGTGCAGCAGCTGGTTGAGATATATTTACTGTTGTAGTAGATAAACAACCATTGACATCTGTTCCGGTTACCGTAAAGGTACCTGCTGCCAATCCCGTTGCCGTAGCAGTTGTTTGACCGTTCGACCATATAAAGTTTACAGTGCCGGTTCCACCTGTCGATGTTGCAGTTGCCGCTCCTGTAGAGTTGCCAAAGCAAAGTACATTCGTTTGAGAGCCAATGCTGAGGTTGAGTGCAGCAGATGGTTGAGTAATTGTTGCTGAGTTGGTAGCAATACAACTTGATGCATCAGATACTGTAACAGCGTAAACACCTGCAGCTAATCCAGTTGCTGTTGCAGTTGTCTGACCATTAGACCATACAAAATTTATAGTTCCTGTTCCTCCAGTGCCAGAAGCAGTTATAGAACCTGTTGAATTGCCGAAGCAAAGTACGTTTGTCTGTCCACTTATAATAGCACTTAATCCAGAAGCGGGTTGGGTAATAGTTACTGTTGCAACTGAAGAACAGCCATTGGCATCTGTTCCAGTTACCGTAAAGGTACCTTCTGCCAATCCCGTTGCCGTAGCTGTTGTTTGACCATTAGACCATACAAAGTTCACAGTGCCTGTACCACCTGTTGATGAGGCTGTTGCCGCTCCTGAAGAATTACCAAAGCAAAGCACATTTGTTAGCGAACCAATGCTGACATTTAGCGCAGCAGCTGGTTGTGATATATTTACAGTTGTTGTTGCTGAACAACCATTGGCATCAGTAGCAGTTACATTATAGATGCCTGTTGCTAGTCCGGTATTTGCTGCTGTGGTACGGCCATTCGACCATACAAAGGTCACAGCTCCAGTTCCGCCTGTTGATGATGCTGTTACCGCTCCTGAAGAATTACCAAAGCAAAGCACATTTGTTTGTGAACCGATACTGGCACTGAGTGCCGCCGTCGGTTGAGTAATATTAACTGATGTTGTTGCTGAACAGCCATTGGCATCAGTAGCAGTGACATTATAGGTGCCTGATGCTAGTCCTGTATTTGCTGCTGTGGTACGTCCATTCGACCATAAAAATCCTACAGCACCAGTTCCACCTGTTGAGCTTGCAGTAGCAGCTCCTGAAGAATTACCAAAGCAAAGTACGTTTGTTTGAGAACCGATGCTGGCACTGAGAGCCGCCGTCGGTTGAGTAATATTTACTGTTGTTGTGGCTGAACAGCCATTGGCATCAGTAACAGTGACATTATAGGTACCTGCTGCAAGTCCGGTGTTTGCTGCTGTGGTACGGCCATTCGACCATATGAAAGTTACAGTACCTGTGCCACCTGTTGATGAGGCTGTTGCCGCTCCTGTTGAATTGCCAAAGCAAAGTACATTTGTTTGTGAACCGATACTAGC
>JBILRK010000466.1:0-2856 GCA_044372705.1 Saprospira sp.
CTACCCGTAGCACTGCCGTTGTAATTGATATTCATTCTTTCTGGATGATCTGCGATTATCCCAAAATTAGCCTTCGTACTGTCTCTGTCCTGAACGAGATGATTCCAAACATCCCAACGCCAAACTACTCTGCCACTATCAACTCCGATGGGTTCGATTTCAAGAACGGCCTCTGTATATAATATGTTATCTCCATTTGTCATGGAATCTCTACCCAGGGCAATAGCATCTGACATGTTTTTACCATAAACAACCAATAAAAGTACGTTGCCATTTGCTAACACTTCAAGATCGTGATGTGATGTAGAATCTGGACCACTGCAGCGATAACGCCATTCTCTCAGGCCATCCCAATTAAATTTTTCTACAATCCCTGCCAATCCACCGATAGAGGTGGTTGAATTGAGAATCCGACCATTTCTCACAATACTTCCATCGGGAGCTAATTCTGCAGTTAGTCCTGGCAGATGAGTGCTAGTCCAGCTGTTAATTACGCTGCCGCAGTTGTCAATCAGATAAGTCTGAAAGCTGTTTACCGGGCAAAATATTGTATATCCCTCGAAGGATTGTGCTGTATTTACAATAGTCCCAACGGTGTTTTGACCATGTAGAATACTGTAAGACATCAGAAGAAAAGCGATAATTGTTTTTTGTAGATACATGCCAATTTTTTTTCAAAAATAATCAAAATATAGGATTTAGCTTGTTCAAATATAGAATGAGAATAAAACTTTTGAATTTTTGAATAAATTTTATTCATTATTTGTATGTTTGTCAAGTTTAGCCAAAACAAATTATTTATCTGATTCATTTATATCGGTAAACCAAATCGAAATAAAATAATGCAATATGACTAATAAAGGTTTATTTTTACTTGTGTTTTGTTTTATCTGCGCTGTACAGTTGAACGCTCAAAAAAAGCAGATAGCGCTTGAAGAAATTTGGAGAGACTACAAATTATTTTCTGAGTCTCCGGAAGGTTTTAATTTTACGAATGATGGCCTATTTTACACAAGACTGGAATCTAATCAGCAACAGCAGATAAATGAATACGATATTAGGACTGGAAAACAGACCCGTACAATCTATTCTGCCAGTACAAATGCTCGTATTAGTTCCTATTCTTTCAGTGACAACGAAAAAAAGATAATGCTTGAGACTGACCCCGAGCAGATTTACCGACATTCTTCAAGAGCTGAATTTCTAGTCTTTGACCGCGAAAGCAAATCAACTGCAAAAGTCTCCGAAAACGGAAAACAAAGCTTTGCTTCATTTAATCCTTCGGCCGATAAGGTAGCTTTCGTTAGAGCGAATAACATTTATATAAAAGATTTGAAAAAAAATACCGAAATTCAGATAACTACTGATGGTAAGTTGAATGAAATTATAAACGGAGCAAGCGATTGGGTATATGAAGAAGAGTTTACAATAGATAAAGCTTATTTTTGGTCTCCCGACGGTAGTAAAATAGCTTTCCTTCGTTTCGATGAGCGAAAAGTAAAAGAGTTTACACTCACCAATTATTCTAATCAACTCTATCCAATCGAATCAAAATACAAGTACCCTAAAGCCGGCGAGTTGAATGCCAATGTTACGGTACACATGTATGACCTAAAAAGTAAAAAAACGGTTAAAATTGACGTTGAGGGCGATGGAGAATATTATATACCAAGAATTACATGGGCACCAGATGGTAATCTTTGTATATATCGCCTCAACAGACTGCAAAATCATTTGATTATTTACAAGGCAGACAGCAAAGGTAAATTGCAGCGCATGTTCGAAGAGAAAAACAAATATTTTATTGATATTAATGATCATTTAACCTTTGTGGAAAATGATAAATTTATTTGGTTGAGTGATGCCGATGGCTATGCTCACCTATATCTTTATGGTACCAATGGAAAATTGATCAGACAGCTTACAAAAGGGGAATGGGATGTTACAGGCTTTTATGGTTATGACCCCATTAAAAAACGAGTTTATTTTCAAGCGGCAGCTGAGAAATCTTACAACAGAGAAGTTTATTGGGTAAGCACCTTCGCCGATGATAAGGTTAAAATATCAGTGGGAGAGGGAGAAAATTCAGCAAGCTTCAGTAAAGATTTTAAATACTTTGTAAACGAATACTCAAACGCAACAACACCACCTGTTTTTACGGTAAATGAATCTGAAAATTATAGCGTAGTGCGTGTGGTTGAAGACAACAGTTTTTTAAAAGAGGCACTTTCTACTTATGAACTTGGTAAGCATTATTATTTCAAATTCAAAAATGACCTGGAAATTGAGTTGAATGGATGGATGATGCTGCCGCCCAATTTCGACCCCTCTAATAAATATCCTGTTTTTATGTATGTTTATGGGGGCCCAAGTAATCCGACTACAACAAATCATTGGGATGATGGAAACCACATGTGGTTCAGAATGCTTACTCAAATGGGCTATATTGTTGTAAGCGTCGATAACAGAGGTACTGAGCCTCGTGGTGAACAATTCAGAAAATGTACCTATATGGAATTAGGGAAATTGGAAACGCAGGATCAAATCGCCGCTGCCAGGTATTTAGGTACCTTAAATTATGTCGATAAAAATCGCATAGGAATTTTTGGTTGGAGCTATGGTGGTTACCTTTCTTCACTTTGTATTACCAAAGCCAATGAGTTTTTCAAAATGGCAATCGCAGTTGCCCCGGTTACCAATTGGAAATGGTACGATACTATATATACCGAACGTTATATGAGAAAACCTGTAGAAAATAACAATGGATACGAGGACAACTCACCGATAAATTTTGCAGGTCAGATTCGTGGTAAATATCTACTAGTTCATGGTTTGAGCGATGACAATGTGCATTTT
>JBILRK010000385.1:0-3323 GCA_044372705.1 Saprospira sp.
CGATATTACTACCTTGCTTGACCCTCAGGTTTTGGAATAAATTATTTTAGGCGCAATCTGAATAAAAGGAAAAGCCTGTGTGATTTATGAGTGAATTAAATAAAATTGAATTTTTGTTGTTGTTTCAAAATGGCTTAAAATCAATCGATAAAAGAATTTAAATGCAAAATGGGATTGGATTTATTCTTGGAAAATTATTAAAAATATAACTTTTTTTAAGGTAGGTAAATTTCTTATCAGCTCATCAGATTATCCGAAGCATAATATTTTTTCATTATTTTCTTTAATTGTTATTTGTGGTAATTTGTAAAATATTATGTCGAATTATTATATTTGGGGCAAATTATTACAATTATCTATTTGTTGTATAAAATCAGAACTGTTCTATATGTTTAAACTATCGCTTATTTGTTTGCTGGGTTTAACTTTAACTTCAGCTTTAAGTGCACAAAGTACCGATTCTTGGCAGGTTGAAAGAGCACCATTAAATGCTTTTATAGAAAATAAGGGCCAGTTTGTCCCCCGAAATGTTAAGATGTCTGAAAAAGAGGTTCTTTTTGGTTATGATGCAAGGCATGAAGACTACTTTTTTACATCAGATGGGGTAATTATTGAACTTACTCATCAGGAAAAAAGAAAAAAATCTGATGAAGAAAAAGCGGCCAGAGCTGAAAAGAAAAAAGTAGGTTTTAAAGACGCTGCCGATTTCAGAGCCTTTGAAGAGGTAGGTCATACCATGAAAATAACAAAGGATGAGATTGCTGTTAAATGGCTAGGCTCTAATCCTAATGTTCAAATAATTTCAGAAGATTTGAACAGTTTTACACACAGTTACAATTTTTACGAAAATGGTGGCTTAGTAAATAAGCATGGTTTAAAATCATGGAAAAAATTGACTTACAAAAATTTATACAACAATATTGATGTTGTATATGAAATTCATCCTGTTTCTGGCTATAAATATTCTGTGATCGTTCATCCTGGCGGCGATTTGTCAAAAGTAAGACTTAAATATTCTAAGCAAATTAATCAAAATACTGACGGTTCAATTGCAATTTCCAATGTTTTTGGACAAATGACCGACCATGCACCGCTCACATTTTACGAGGAAAATAAAAACTCAACAATCGCTTCTTATTTCAATATTCAAGGTGATGAGATCAGCTTTAATGTTAATAATTACGACAGATCAAAAACAATCGTTATTGACCCTTGGACACAGGCTCCAAATTTTCCCAATTCAAACTGGGATTGTGTTTGGGAATGTGAACGCGATGGAGCAGGAAATGTATATATAATAGGTGGAACTTCTCCGCTACAGTTGATAAAATATGATGCTGCCGGAGCTTTGCAATGGACATTTAATACTCCTTATGATACAACTGAATGGTTGGGTACCTTTGCAGTAGACAATGCAGGAAATTCATACGTTGCCAATGGTTCGCCGGCAAGAATTATGAAAGTAAATAATGCGGGAGTTACAGTTTGGAACAATCCAAATCCGGGCGGACTTTTGACCTTAACAGAATTTTGGAATATTACATTTAATTGCGATCAAACAAGATTGGTAATCGCTGGTACTGATGGCAGTGCCTTTGGAGGTCCAGAACCCTGGATTTTTGATATAAACATGAACAATGGAAATGTTATTACCAGTGTAAAAGTTCACGAGGGCAACGGTCTTAATCCAACTAATGCGCAGGAAGTCCGATCCATAACACCTTGCAATAATGCAAAATATTACTTTCTTTCGCATGATTCAATAGGCTACATTCACCAAAGTTTAACTTCTTGTACACAGGGTGGGAACAATATTTTTCACGTAAACAGTGGTCTAGATTTATCCTATAAATGTGAAAACTGGCGTTACGACAACTCGGGCATTATGGCACTTGCTCATTTTAATGGATTTATCTTTGTACACAGAGGCAATCAACTTCAAAAACGCAATTTTTCAACTGGTGCTATTATTTCAACTGTAGCCATTCCGGGTGGAACTTTTAGTGGCGGATTTGGTGGAAATTCCGTAGGTTGTAGTGGAATTGATATCGATAATTGTGGGAATATTTTTGTTGGATCAACCAATGGAGTATATAGGTTTGATCAGAACCTTGTTCAACAGGCTTCATTTGCAACCACATTTAATGTGTATGATGTAGAGGTAAATTCTGGTGGCGAAGTAATCGCAGGTGGTTCAACGGGCAACTCCGGATCGGGTAACAGAACAGGTACCATCCAGTCATTTGCTGCTGCAGCCTGTGCTCCGCAAAGTATTGTTTGCTGCGATGCAACAATTTGCCGTCCCAATACTTTATGTGTTGCAGATGCACCAGTCACCATTCAATCAACCACTTCCGGTGGTACTTTTTCTGCATCTTGTGGTGCTTGTATCAATGCAACAACTGGTGTGTTCAGTCCTTCTGTCTCAGGTGTTGGAAACTTTACAGTAACCTACACCTTAGCTTGTGGTTCTGAAACGGTTGATGTTGTGGTGAATAGTTGTGCTGCTGTGTCAGCTTGCCAATTATCGCCAACTGTCCTTCAGGCTAGTGGTGGCTCTACATACACTTGGTACACTTTTAATCCGGCAAGTTCTACGCCAATTACTACTCAGGCACAATGTCTTGCTTGTAATGCAAGCTATACATTCTTTTTTGGGTCATGCTTAAATGGAGTTATCCCTGTAACAAGTTGCAGTACGCCTGCTGGTTATCAGGTATATGGTACAGGAACAACAGTGACAACACCAAGCAATTTTCCAATTCAAGTTGTTAGTAATTCAGGAACGACTGTTACTTATAACAGTTTGTCTGATATTGCGGCTTGTTCAGGTTGCCCCACAATCAGTGTTAATGCCTCGCTAACAAATACAAGTTGTGCTCTTAACAATGGCTCAGTAAATACAAATCCATCAGGTGGTGTAACGCCTTACACTTTTGCATGGAGTAATGGTCGAACAACGCAAAACAATACAGGACTAGCTGCCGGAACTTATTCAGTTACTGTTACTGATGCAAATAGTTGTACTGGTACAGCTACACTTACCGTCACTGCCTCAACGGCAGTTAGCATTACATCAAATGTTACTAATGCAAGTTGCGGATTGAATAATGGGTCAATAAATATTACGCCAAGTGGTGCGACATCACCATACACCTTTGCATGGAGTAATGGTAGCACAACACAAAACAATACAGGATTAGCTTCAGGAACTTACATCGTTACAGTAACAAGTGCAAACAGCTGTACTGCTACCTCGTCTATCACAGTTACAGGTTCTTCGGCCGTTAGCATTTCATCAAGTGTTACGAATGCAAGTTGCG
>JBILRK010000458.1:0-2907 GCA_044372705.1 Saprospira sp.
ACCCGGGTTCCAGGCAACAGGCACATAGGGTGGATTATTTGGTGGCTGAGGTTGAGGATTGAAAGGACTTGCCCCATCTAATGGTGTACAGAGTTCATAAACAAGGGAATCGCCATCAATATCCGATGCAGAATGATCAAAATTTATTTGTCGGTTGAGACAGATATAAACCGGAGGCCATTGGTTAAAAACAGCGGAACTATTACATGTTTGCAGTGCCTCTTCTGTAATAAGCGCATAATAGGTTGCTCCCGCATCGAGGGGGCTAACAATATTTACTATATCGACATTGCGACAACAGCGCTGATAAACCAGTTGATAGCCGCCTGCTCTGAATGGCAGATTCACCGTATCGACATAAGAAGTGGTATGAATACAAACATTGGGTGGAGCAACCAGACAGGGGTCGTTCAGATTCAAATCCAATGTATCGTTTTCTCTAAAAAGGAGTCTCAAATCATAGACCAGTTGATTATTGGCATCGAAAACGCCAATTGATGCTGGATTGTCAAACCAGGGCACACCTGTATCACAGTCGCGAAAAACACGTAAGGTTATTTCATAATTACTATTTCCCAAACAACGATAGGTAATTTCACCACCTACAATATGAGTTGCCTTTACATTTGATGCAAAAACAAGGAATAATAAAATTATAAAACTTGTATATCTTGAATGTAAAAACGCTTTCATAATTCTTCGACAAGCTATTTCTAATGCTTTGATTCTGAACGGTCACAAAATACCAAATTTTAAAGTAATTTGAAATTATTTTTAAGTAATTTAAAACAGAATTAAAATTTAAAAGTAAAGCACTATATTTGGAGAAACAAAAAGCCAGTATGAAAAAATATTTATTTATTCTGATAATAAGCGCAGTGTCAACTTTGACAAAGGCACAATTTCCGGCAAATATCTATGCCGATTCTGCGCATGCTCCCTTTATTTACGGAGTTTGCTCGGGCGACCCAACAGATAGTTCTCTGATTATATGGACTTATATCGAGCCCGATACCGACAGTTTCAGCATGTCGCTCATATGGCAGATAAGTTCTGATACGAGTTTTAACAGCATCTTACAATCTGGCGCTGTACAAACTGACAGTTTATCGGATTATACGGTAAAAATAGATGTGTCTGCCTTGACTGCCAGCTCTGTTTATTATTATCGCTTTCTAGATTATAATGGCAATAGTTCGGCTTGGGGTCGCGGAAAAACATTACCCAACGGAAATATAGCTTCCGCAAAGATTGCAGCTATGTCCTGCAGTTCAATTTTCTCTGGATTTTTCAATGCTTATCGCAGAATTGCCGAAAGAGATGACCTACAACTGGTTGTACATTTGGGTGATTATATCTACGATTTTGTTGATGCCAACGAAGAAGTAAGGGTTCCAAATCCCTATCCTGTGGATTGTGAAACTCGTGCAGAATGGATAGATCGCCACAAATACTATCTGCTCGACCCCGACCTGCGCGAGGCTAGACGTATGCAGAGCTGGTATGCCTATTGGGACAACCATGATATAGATAGTGACTCGGCATATGTAAAGGAAATTTTCAGACGCTGGCTACCTATCCGCGAAACAGCTGAGGTAACGCAAAATCTGCTTTATCGTTCCTTGAAAATTGGAGAGTTGGCTGATATTTCCATGCTGGATGTAGAATCATTGAGAAATATCGATACTTTTCCCAATGGTGAATACAATCTTATGGGCAACCAACAGTTTGAATGGGCTACACAGACTTTAAAAAATTCTGATACAAGATGGCACCTAATGGGCAGTCAAAAAATGGCAGGTGGTTGGTACACCCGAGGCATAGACCCTAGTCTACTGAACCTGGTTCCAAACGATGGCGATGTCTTCGACAACAGTTCCTGGGACGGTTTCGACGAAACCAGAAACAGACTTTACGACACGCTGATTGTTCACAACATCAACAACTGTCTTATGCTAAGCGGAGACGCCCATATCACCATGGCGATGGACCTTGTCAAAGACCCTTACGACAGCATTGCATACAATGCGGCAACGGGAAACGGTGCATTGGGATGTGAATTTTTACCCAGTAGCGTCACGAGAGGAAACTTCGACGAATCGGGTGTTCCGGCTTCGCTTAGTCCATTTTTTATGGGCATAACCCTGGCTGCCAATCCGCATCATCAGCACATGGAAATCAATTCTCACGGCTATGGTTTGATTGAAATTTTCCAGGACAGTATTGTGGCAACGCCTTATTATTCCGACATACTTACACAGACAAATATTGAGACAGCGGGGCAGCGACTTATTATGAAAAACGGCACCAATCATTGGGAGAGAATTCTAAGTGCTTCTAATCAAATTGAGCAAAGTATCAGCGTTGATATTTTTCCAAATCCAGCCCGCGACAATTTTTACATCAAATTGCCCGATTTGAAGGGGTCCGAAATTAAACTGAGCATTCACAATAGTTTAGGACAATTATTGAAAGAAAAACAGTTATCACAATCCTCAGAACTTACTGTTAATGAATTTCCAAATGGAATTTACTGGCTAGTTTTTGAACAAAATGGCAAAAAGCCATATACATCAAAATTGCATATCTCAAGATAGATTTTCCATCTTAAAAAACAGTTCATTTTACAAGTGATTTGATAAATTGCCTAAATTGGGTACTTTTGAGGCAATATTCAATATTTTCGAGATTCAGATAACAATATCATGTCAGAAATACTATTTTACAGCTTAGTGTATATTTGGTTAATAGCAGCAATTGCCATTTACTTTGTACTACAAAAAATTGTTGCCCCCTTTGGAAGGCATACCCGCGATGATTTTGGGCCGACAATTAATGCCCGACTGGGCTGGTTTTTAATGGAAGTGCCTTCGCCAATTGTATTTTCACTTTGTTTTTTATACAGCG
>JBILRK010000387.1:0-3308 GCA_044372705.1 Saprospira sp.
AACTTTTTGATGATCCTCGTGTGTTCCATGCGAAAAATTTAGACGAAATGCATCAACACCAACTTTTACTAATTCCAGAATTGTATCATAATTGTTCGAAGCAGGACCAATCGTTGCTAAGATTTTAGTCTTTTGAAAATTACTCAGTTCCATTATATTATATTTATGTTTATATTGAATCAAACAAAGCTAAGAATAAAATGAGAGACCGCTGATTAAATTATTATTAAATACTAATCCAATCGATACCTTTAACCAGGTATTGCTGTGTTTCTGCTTCTCTGCTCCCCGTTTCAGGCTGAAAGTTGTAGGCCCAGGCAGCGGTTGGCGGCATACTCATTAGTATAGATTCCGTTCTGCCGTCAGTTTGTAAACCAAATTTTGTTCCTCGGTCCCAAACCAAATTAAATTCAACATAACGACTGCGCCTCAATTCTTGCCAATATAGTTCTTTTTCGCCAAAAGACAGGTCCTTCGTTTTCGAAACCTGATAAACATAAGCAGGTACAAAACTATCGCCTACAGCAATTATAAATTCAAGGAGTTGTTCCTTTGTCAAAGCAGAACTGTCTGAACTGTTCAGATGATCGAAGAAAATACCGCCAATGCCACGCATTTCATTCCGATGTTTTATGTAGAAATAATCATCACACCAATTTTTAAATCTCTTGTGAAAATCTTGATTAAAACGGTCGCAAACTGATTTCATGCGAAGATGAAAATCTTTTGCCAGCTCAGGAATTACATAATGCGGCGTAAGGTCTATGCCACCTCCAAACCACCACTCACCATTACTCATTTCGAAATAACGGACATTCATATGAGTAATTGGAACCATTGGGCTATTTGGGTGTAAAACTATAGAAACACCTGTCGCATAAAAACTTAAATTCTCCTTGTTTGTGCTGCTGTCCGTGCCTAGCGATGTTTTTAGTAATTCTGCTGGCATAGGCCCTTCTACGGCAGAGAAATTTACGCCTCCTTTTGCCAATATATTTCCATCTTGGATAACCCTTGTTCTGCCGCCACCACCTGCATTGCGTGTCCAAATTTCTTCTTCAAAGATGGCTTTTCCGTCCATTTCTTCTAATCCCTTACATATTCTGTCCTGTAGAGATTTGAGCGCCTCTGTAATTTTTTCTTTCATGATAATTTTCTGTAAAAAGTAAAATATATCTTGCAATATTAAGACAAAAGATTCTATCTTTAAAAAATATTTATGAAACAATATGTTTTATTTGTTTAAATTTATTTGTTTCTTTCTGTTAAAAAATATAGTTTTGTTGATTGTTTTACAAAAGAACATCAGCTTTCCATAAAAAGTATCTAAGCACATCAAATTTATAAGTCATGCGCACAAAAAATATCCAAGAATTCCGCACAGTCTGGAGAAATCAGGAAGGTTACAATATGTCCGATTGGGATGAAAATTTTATTGGAAGCGTACACAATTCTAAAATGTTCGGTTTTTACCGAATGGTAAACGGTATTGTCGATAACATAAAGGCCGATCTTACGCCAAAGTTGCAAAATGCACAGGATGAACAGGCAATTTATGAGTTTTTGCAAAATGCAGCAGATAGTCAATCTACCGAATGTGCGGTAATTTACGATGAGCAGTATTTTATGGTGCTTAACAACGGTAAAACATTTACTGAAAAAGATCTCAAAGCCCTGCTCAATTCTTTTCAAGGGACTAAATCTGACAAAACTAAACCCGAAAACTGCGGAAAAATCGGACGTTATGGTATTGGATTTAAGTTGGCTTACCGACTCATGGGAAAATCGGATGGGGCAGATGAGCTTTTGAATAATCT
This sequence comes from Saprospira sp., assembly GCA_044372705.1. GTDB lineage: Bacteria > Bacteroidota > Bacteroidia > Chitinophagales > Saprospiraceae > Saprospira. The sequence continues at coordinate 1,818 of JBILRK010000387.1, forward strand.
TGCGGGACCGCTGCTTTTTAGTTGGCACAATAAAAAACAATTCGAAGAATTGATCAACTACAAAGGAAATGGCAAGTTCAACGATGATAAAAATATTGAGGGAGTTGATGCTTCATGGCTTTTAAAAATAATTCTAGCCTGTTTTCCGGTAGGGCTTGGTGAGCAGGTTAAAGATTTGGATTATCAAGACAAAGTATTGTTTGACAATGCGGAGCTGGATGAACTTATTGGATTCCTAAGCAAACACAAAGAGCAAATTTCAAAGCTCTCGATGGGGCAGGGGTCTCTGTTCTTTTTGAGATTCGGACCAAAAAAACATGAAAAACTTAAGGAATCTTTATTGAACATTCAATCGGGCATAGGTTATTCTATGAATACGCTGAAAACCCTTGAAAAAGTAATACTGCAGGAAAATATCGTAGAAAAATTTGCCATCGATACAGAAAAGTTTCATATCGAACCGGGTACAGAGGATTTTATGCGCATTGATCCAGAGTTTCCCTATTGTCCGATTGATATAACTCTGGGTATTCCAAAAGATCTGGAGCAAATGAAATTGCTTAAGCGTTCGCCAAGTATCTATCAGTTTTTTCCCATGCGCAATGAAAGACATGGCATGGCTTATTTTATTCACTCCACCTCTTTTTCCAAAATTACAGACCGTACACGCCTCGATGATCAGGGCGAGGCTAATATAGAATCATTTAAATTTATTTCGAAAGCGATTAAAAAACAACTGTCGAAATACCGACAAGATAATTTTACCCAGTTTTGTATCTTATACAGAGCCCTGCTTTTTTCTGATAAATCTGATGAATACGATGCCGATTTAATCAATAATCACCTCTTCAATCCGGTGCTAGAGGCGCTAAGGTCTGCTATACCCACCCACAAGAAGAATTTTTATCTAAAAGATTTGGTAGTAGTCAAAGACACATCCTTGAACATCGACCCAATGAGTCTGGGAATAGGCAAGGAATGGTTTTTCTGGTCAAATGCCGAAACGGATAGGGAGTTGATGAATGAGGCTGTGAATAATGCCAAACTAGGCCTAAGAAGATGGGGACTAAAAGACTTGATTTTGGAAGGCTCGACACAGCTATTAGATAATTGGATTGAAAATTTGAGTAAATCAGAATATGAACTTTTTGTTTCTGAACTTAAAGACCTTGAGTTTGATTCGGTTTTTCTGGACAAGTTTCAATTCCTGAAATGTTTCCGTTTTTCAGATAACAAAGGCAAGGTTCAATACCACTCAATTAAAGACCTTCAGGCTCAAGACAATGTATTTCTCATGAGCGAGCGGGTAATGCCCATCAAAGAGGAAATTAAGGCCTTGGGTTTTGGCGTCTTGGAATTTAATATTCAGGATTATGCCGAGATATTAAAGCACCTGGAAAAACAGCTCGACTATTTAAGCTCTGACAGGTCATTATATAACAAAATTACGGAACGCACTGCTCATGCAAATTTAACATCTGCACAGAAACA
>JBILRK010000386.1:0-3308 GCA_044372705.1 Saprospira sp.
TTTCTTCGTAATCTTTTTCAATTACTGGTTTATCAAATTTTATAGAAAAGGGAAAATTAGGTAGGTCAAATTTAGCAATGAATTTTGCGTAAAGCGGATCGACAGGCTTTTTATTATCAGCTTTATGGTGCTTGGCCCTGCTGCTTGCCAGTTCTTTTGAACTGAAACTGGAAACTGCGAAAGAACTTAACAAGGCAATGACAGCCAAAGACATAAGGATTTTAAGAATTTTCATGGCAAGGGAGTTTTTAATTGTTTAATTTTTTTCTTTCAACAAAAGATGCATTTTAAAATAAATGTGGTGTGTAACAACAAATATTTTTTACTTAATGCTTGGATTAGAAAAAAGTGACAATTTGAAACTATAATTTTATAATCTTATTTAGAGAAACCATGCAAATTGCTGGATTGCCAAAGATTCAAAGAATGTTATCAGCTCATCCTTGTGTTTTTTATTGTCATAAATAAGATCATTAGGATTAACTTTTAGTTGTTCTCCCTTTCCTTGATGTCCATATCAGTTCTAATTTAGTATGGGAAACTATGATTTAATGCTATAAATCTACATAAAAAAAGCAGCCTTGTGAGCTGCTTAATTTCTGTCGAATTAATATTCGTCTTCGGGGAAGAAGAAGTCATTTTTTGTAGGATAATCATCCCAAATATCTTCAATGCCTTCATAGAGTTCATCTTCGTCGTCGAGCGCCTGAAGATTTTCAATCACTTCGATTGGGGAACCCGAACGGATCGCATAATCAATCAATTCGTCCCGAGTGGCAGGCCAGGGTGCATCCTGTAAGTATGAGGCTAATTCCAAAGTCCAGTACATAACCGTTCTTTTGTTTTTATGGTTGAAAAATAATAAGTTACTAATTTCTGCTTATAAAAAGCGTGCAAAGGTAAATTTTTTATCTAGTTTTTACAATTTAATAAGATTTTTTAAAAAATTATTTTCGCAGTTTTAATTTTCTGAACAATTCCCAGATAACAATACCCATGCTTACCGATATGTTAAGCGAGTGTTTTGTTCCAAACTGAGGAATTTCAATACAGGCATCGGAGATTTTTAAAACCTCGTCTGATACGCCATCCACTTCATTGCCAAAAATTATACAAACTCCTTTTTCCGGCCAAACAAAATCCTGAAGCATTAGGCTACCATCGGCCTGTTCTACAGAACAGATATAAAAATCTTTTGCTTTGTAATGCGCTACAGCATCGACAGTCTCTGCGAAATAGAGCCAATCAACAGACTGCTCGGCACCTAAGGCTGTTTTAAGAATTTCTCGGTGAGGCGGTTGTGCACTGATGCCGCAGAGTGCGATGGAATCTAAGGCGAAGGCATCTGCAGTGCGGAATGCTGAGCCGACATTTAATGCCGAGCGCACATTATCAAGAATAAGCACCAGGGGCGTTTTTTCAATATCCTTAAAGGCCTCGCTGCTCAGTCTGTCGAGCTCAGACATTGATTTTTTATGCATAATAGTAATTTTTAAGAAGATAATTTTTAAGCTTTTAGCTTAGATTGTCTGATTATAGCAAAAAGCACTTTTTCTTAACGCTTGTTTTCTACATCTCTTTTTAAAAGATAAGTGATACCAAAATACATAAAGTCTAAGGCGCCATTATTGTAATCAGAGGCAAGGAAGGAGCCAAAAAATAAAATCAAAAACAAGAGCATTGCCAAATCAAAACCCCAAAATAGAAAGCTTTTATCTCTTTTTGAAGTAAACTCCATCTTGATGATTGATACCAAAAAACAAACAGCTATAAGGCTTTCCAAAACAATAATCGTCAGAAAAGAAAGTTCAATTCCGTATGGAACAGATCCGATGAGCGTTGGATCAAATTTTTTGAAAAACCATTCAGGAACAAAGCTACCTGTTATTTTTTGTAAAGCTGTAATTCCTGCAAGTGAGAGAAACAAAAGTTGAATTAATAAAATATTGTTAATCCCTTTTTTCATATTTTTCTAATTATCCGGTTTTAAAAAATGATGGGCTTTGCTGAAACTACAAGTATATGAATTTATAAGCTTTTAGCTATAATTTCTATTAGTTTTTATCATTAGGTGTAAGAGAAAATCTAATTTTTACCTTTAAATATTTTGCGCTATGCTTGATGTAGACATCTGCATCAATTTAATAAAAACAAAATGAGGCCGCCTGTTTGTTTATATCCAACAAAAGCACTAATATAGTATTCCAATTGAGTAAGGGATGAAACCAATAGTCTTTTTTATAGTTTTTTTATGTTGTACAGGCCAGAACTTCGCGCAGTTTTTGCCAAAAGGCCAATACTTTGAAGCTGGTTTCAACATCGGAAAGATATACAAACACTCGCCCAAGATAGTCATTCCGCTAAGCGAATTGCCACCTGTGTTGGGTGCTGAATTTACTTGGGAACAACGATGCTTTGGCAAAAAATACTGGCATAGTCTCAGCCGCTTTCCTCGTTTGGGTTTTATTGGTAATTTTCAGCATTTCAGAGATAGTCGTTTGGGTTGGGGGCTGGGCCTTATGCCCTTTGTCTCAACCCGCTTCTTCAAAGTCGGGCCAGTTGAAATGTTTGGGCGTATGGGCATGGGCCTGGCCTACGTCTCTGAGCGTTGGGACGGTTATTTCAATCCCCAAAACAACATCATTGGGTCACACTGGAACAGCAATGTGGCTTTTCGCCTGGGTTTTGGAATTGATTTTTTGAAAAATATTGAACTTCGCCCCAGTTTCAGCTTCACCCATTATTCGAACGGTGCATCGCAGTATCCCAATCTGGGAATCAATGTTATGTCCTTTCATTTGGGCGTCCTGTATAAAAACAATCCTATTGCTACTTCCGATTTTATAAAGAATCCAGCAGATTTGCCACTCAGACACAAAAGACCAAGGTTCGCTGTTTTCACTGGCCTTGGTATGAAAGAAATTGGACGTACCTACCGCGGACCAAAATATGCCATTCTGGTTAATAGTATCGAAGCAGGCCTTTTTGTTTCACGTACCAATGTCCTGAAATTTGGACTCACGCATGAATACCATCAGTCGGAATTCGATTTTTATATGCACAGTAGCGGAACAGCTACCCGTAGCGAAGCCATGCAGCGTGCCAATAAATATCTTTTTTATATCGAGGATGAAATCCTGATGGGGCATATCAGCCTGATAGGGCAGATAGGATATTATTTCAATAATGCGCCTGTGAAACTCCCTTTTACACGAATTGGATTTAGGTATTACCCTTTAGACCCAGTCAAAAATCGACTGGCGCCCTATATTGGCGTTAGGCTCAAGGCACATGCTATCACAGCCGAG
>JBILRK010000388.1:0-3306 GCA_044372705.1 Saprospira sp.
TAAAAAACATTTCTGTCTGGAACTTAATTACGGAATTCATACCGCATCATTTACATACACAGGAACAAATGGCGAGTCGATTGGGCCGACTAAGAATATATTTATCAGGCCAACACTATCAGTAGGGATGCTTTTTTAGCGCTTAGCCAATAATTTAAGTTTGAGGCGCTAAATTTTATGCCTTTTTTAATAAAATAATTGTAAAATCGCAAAACTGTAGTTATATTTGCAGCGGAGCCGCTGTACGGGCAGCTCCTGTGAACCTCCCCAGGTCGGAAACGAAGCAAGGATAAACGGTTGTAGCGCTCGGTACGGTTGGCTCCTTTTTTAAGGAGCCATTTGTATTTCTAGGCTTTACCTTTTCAGCGTTAAAAGCACAGTATATTTTACTTAAGAATAAACCTTAACTAAATTCTTGTGAAATAATTTAAACTTAGTAGTTTTGCGCTGTGTTTTATAGTTGCTACTAAAAAGAGTAGCAAATCATACAAATTATCAATCTAAACATCAAATTCGGTTATGCAAAACGAAGAACTCCTGGCATCCATCAAAAGAGTTGCCAAACAGGACAGATTTCAGGGACATGATTATTACAACATGGATGAACTCTTAACTGACGAACAAAAAATGGCAAGAGATGCCGTACGCGATTTTGTCCGCCAGGAAGTTTCTCCAATTATTGAAGATTGCTACGAAAGAGCAATTTATCCAAGACATCTCATCAAAGGCCTTGCAGATCTTGGTGCTTTTGGACCTAGCCTTCCTCAAAAATACGGATGTGCAGGAACAGATGAAACCACCTACGGACTAATGATGCAAGAGCTTGAAAGAGGCGACTCTGGCATTCGTTCTGCAGCTTCTGTTCAAGGTTCTTTAGTTATGTTCCCAATTTATAAATTCGGTACCGAAGAGCAAAGAATGAAATATCTTCCGAAACTTGCTTCTGGTGAATTTATCGGATGTTTTGGTCTTACGGAGCCTGACCACGGTTCCGACCCAAGTTCAATGATTACTAATATCAAAGAAGATGGAGATGCATATATTCTCAATGGCGCAAAAATGTGGATTACGAATTCTCCAATTGCAGATGTTGCAGTTGTTTGGGCTAAAGATGAGCAGGGAATCATCCGTGGAATAATTGTGGATATGGACACAAAAGGAGTTTCTGCTCCCGAGATTCATGGCAAACTTTCTTTGAGAGCCTCTATCACCGGAGAATTGGTATTCGAAGATGCAAGAATTCCGAAATCAAATTTATTGCCAAATGTACAAGGGCTTAAAGGTCCTTTGTCTTGTTTGAGCAAAGCCCGTTACGGTATTGCCTGGGGCGCTATCGGAGCTGCTATGGATTGCTATGATTCAGCACTTCGCTATTCTCTTGAGCGTCATCAGTTTGGTAAACCTTTGGCAGGTTTCCAGCTTACTCAGAAAAAATTAGCTGAGATGATTACTGAAATCACTAAAGCGCAATTGCTAACCTGGAGGCTTGGCACCTTGATGGATGCAGGTAAAGCCACTCCAGCTCAGGTATCAATGGCGAAGAGAAACAATGTAGATATGGCATTGACAGTAGCCCGCGAAGCTCGTCAAATTCACGGTGGAATGGGTATCACCAATGAATATCCAATCATGCGCCATATGATGAATCTCGAAACTGTACTTACTTATGAAGGCACGCACGATATTCACCTGCTTATCACCGGTATGGACGTTACAGGTGTTAATGCATTCAAATAAAACTTTTTGAAAAGAAAATATTATAAATCGGGCAGTGCTTTTGTGCTGCCCTTTTTTATTGCGCCCTATTCCACAAAGAGTTTATCATAAACTTTAAGAATCAAATAGGCCTCGGCAGCACTTCTGTAGTATTTGTACAGTTGTTTGCTATCATTCTTGGAAATCCAGGAAAAATGAATTTTTGTAAAGTCTTGATTTTGTTTTAGATATTTCTTAATAGCTTCAAAACTGTCAGGTGGATTGTGGTGCATACAGGCACTGACTCCAGCAATAAAGATTCGAAGAATTCTTTTCTTTTCTGTGTCATTTTCTGCATTGGCAAAATAGTTATTAAAGTTCTTTAACAATCCCTCTGATTTTAAAATATAAGAAAGCCTTTCCCAATTACTGTAAGCAAAGAAAGCTGCTGCAATTGCGTGATCATCAATCGTTTTTAAATCCGTTGTTTTGTCGAAAATTTTGAATTTATCCAATAATCTGCTGTTTGTTTTAATGTCTTTTATTGCAATGTCTGTAAATTGAAAGGGTCCCAAACTGTGCATACCGTCATACCTTGCCGGGAAATAACAAATAAAATCATAACCTGCTTCCTGTAACAGTCTATCTAGATAGAACACCTTAAATACAGGATTTACCGCTACAATTTGTCTTTTTGCCGTCATATGCGTTGGGGGCATCATTTCCTGAATATTGTATGCAAGTAAAATATTTGGCGAAAGATGAGTGGCAATTAAATCCATAAAGGCTCTTCTGTCTTCGCTGTAGAGGGGTATCATTTCAGCGTGAAGCTTTTTCATGGTATTGCAGGCTGTTGTCAATACCGATTCCCTATAAATGCTGATATTGCTTTTTTTACTGCTATTTTTTTTGATAAGTTCAATGGCTTCAATGGCTGTTATCATCGATGAAGCTTCAATTTTACCTGAGCCATTTTGTTGTACATTTTTAGCCTTTGACATCCACATATCATACATGCCTGTTGCAAAATCAATATTGCCCGATTTTTTATAAATACCCAATGGCAAGGCAAGTCCCTCCATGTCTTTTCTTGAGATAATTTCTCTTTCAACCAGATCTTTGAGGCTCATTGTAGAAAGTCTGCGACTGATATCCTCTGCTGCCGAACTATTGATAGAATTTAAGAAATCATCATAGAAAGGAGTTGATAACAGGCTGTCGCGCTCATTGCTTTGGGCCTGGGAAAAGTAGCTAAGAAAAGCTATCAGGTTTATAATTACAAAGAATTGTTTTTGCATCTAATGAGCATTAAAAAACAAAGATGCTGTTTTGGGCAGCATCTTTGAAAATAGATTTATTTTTTCTGTTCAGTTTTCCACTTTTTGAAATTTTCGAGGCCGCACTCGAGAAATTTCTGATAGCTTTTAATATCTGGTGTATAACCAACCGGGATGTTTAACACCGTTTCATCGGGCGCTAATAGTACATAGAGCGGTTGAGACTGCTGTCCGAAATTTATTTTTTGGAATTCCGCCCATTTGCTGCCAACTGTACGTAATTTTTTTCCATCTGGTGACACTTCGACCTGCTTTAAGAGTTCTCTGTCATCTG
>JBILRK010000389.1:0-3301 GCA_044372705.1 Saprospira sp.
TGTACGAGGAATCGAAAAAAGCACCCGCATCGAAATAATTAAGTTACGTAAAATACATGCCGACTAAATTTAATTCATTCAGTCGGCTTTTTTTTTGCTAATATTTGTGACTATATTGATAAAATGATTATTTTTGCAGGCATTTTTGTAAAAATAGAATAGCTAAGTTGTTAAAAATAAATAAATTATGGCTTTACTCGGAAGAATTAGACAATATGGTGTGTTGATGATGGTGTTAATCGTCACTGCGGTTTTTGGTTTCCTCTTTATGGACGTAAGTTCAATGGGGCGTGGTTTTGGTGGTCCAAGCAATATCTTAGGCTCTGTAAATGGTATTGATATCACCCGTGATGATTTCGAAGAATACATCAGCGACTATGAGCGCATGGGAGCTAAAAATGATGAACAGACCAGAGCTTTTGCCTGGAAAGAAATTGTAACGGATATGATTTTTAAAATCCAGTCAAAAAAATTGGGTATTAATATTTCCGATAAAGAACTAGAGGATATGTATCTGAGCGACGAGAATCCAAGTTCAGTATTTATTCAGGCACTCGGTGGTCAAGCAGACCGTGCTACCAGAGAACAACAACGCAATCAATATCTTCAAATTTCACAAAAGTCCTCTTCCGAAATGAATGACAAGGAAAGAGAGTTTCTTGGAATTTGGAAAACTATTGAGAAGAGAGCTATCGTTGAACGTATGTCTTCTAAGTACATTAACATGCTTTCAAAATCTAATTATTCTCCAACCTGGCTTACAAATTCTGAGTACACAAGGAATAACAGAATGTATGATTTCAATTATGTACGTGTTATGTTCGCCGATGTTCCAAACAGCGAAGTGAAAGTTTCGGATGAAGAGATGAAATCTTACATCAAAGAGAATGCAAAGAAATACGAAAGAGAAGCAAATGTGTCTCTGGATTATGTAATTTTTGACGTTTTTCCTACAGCCGAAGATACCGCTTCATATGAAGAAAAAATGAAAAAGGTAGCTGAGGACTTCAAAGTTGCTCAAAATGATACAACCTTTGTAGGTAGCAACAGAGGTAAAATCGATTTTAAATTTACGACCAAAGCTGATTTTATGGACGGAGATACTCATAAAGTATCAATATTCGGAAAAGGCAAAGGTGATGTTTATGGTCCATACATGGATAATGCGGGTAATTTTAAAGTAGTTAAAATTGTCGAAACTAAAGATATGCCCGATTCAGTAAAATGTCGTCAAATCTTTAGAGCTGCAAACAGAAGAGATATGGGAAGCCTTCAGCAGCACTATACACTCTTAGATTCTTTAAGAACACTTCTCAAGGGTAACAAAGCTAACTTTGATAGCTTAGTAGTTCAAAATACAATGGATGGAACTTCACGCGACAATGGTGGAAATATTGGATGGCGTAAAAAAGGCGATGCATACGGAGCAAGCTTTGAAGATTATATTTTCCACGTAGGTAAAAAAGATAGCTTCGAAATAATCCAATCTGATGAAGGTTTACATTTGGTTCAAATCACAGATGTTAGAACTGGAAAAGAAAAAGGTCTAAAGCTCGCTGTAATTTTAGAGCCTATCATACCAAGTACCAAAACGGAAGACATGGTTGAATCAAAGGCTAATGAGTTTATGGCGAATAATCGTAAGCTGAGTGATATCCAGGAGGCAGTTAAGAAAAATCCATCATTGAAGAAATTATCGGCCTACGGAATACAGTTAAATGATTTTAGAATCAGTGAACAAATTACAGGTTCGATTGCTGTTGAAATCATTAGATGGGCAAACAAAGAGGCAAAAGTAGGAGAGGTAGCTGGTCAGGTATTCCCAGTTAGTGATCCACAAGGTAATTATGTAAGTAAAGTTGTTGTACCTGCACTAGTTTCAAAATCTGCAAAAGGTCTTGCTACAATTGAAGACCCCAATGTAAAACAGGAAGTAGAACTAGCAGTGAGAAACAAAAAGAAAGCCGAAATTATTTCAAAGAAACTTGCCGGATCTACAACACTTGAAGCAGCAAGTTCTAAATATAATGGTGCTAAAATAGAAACTGCAAGTAGTGTTTCATATGCCTCGCCATTTGTACCTGGTCTTGGTGTTGAGCCTAAAGTTCTTGGAACTGCAGATGCACTTGAAGTAAATAAGGTTTCTGCGCCTATTATTGGAACGCAAGGCGTTTATATGATTCAAGTTACTTCAAAACGTGAGGGACCTGCTATGACAAACCTTCCAATTGCAAGAAAGAGTGTAAGTGAGAAACTTCTGCCAGCTGACGCTAATCAAGTGCGAGAGCTGCTATCAGAAGCACTTAAAGATAAACTTAAAGTAAAAGACAAAAGAGCAGATTCATATTGATATTACAATATCAATAAAAAGGCCCCAAAAGTTAACTAACTTTTGGGGCTTTTTTTATAATTCCATTACTATGGTCGTTTTAAAGCCATCGAACAAACTTTTGTATTTGATTTTATCAGGGCAATATCCCAAAATAAAACCACCACCGCCTGCACCACAAAGTTTCAAATAGTAATCTTTGCTTTTTAGCCCTTCTTCCCAAAGTGCATGAAATTCAATAGGAATCATTTTTTTTAAATGTATGTATTGAAGTTCTGAAATCTTTCCAAAGGCCAGACTCATAGTTTCTTTTTTATAAAAAAATGAATCTAAAGCCAATGAAACAGCATCTTTCATAGGAAGTATAAAATTACTTTCAAATGAAGAATTCTTACACATATCAAGGTAGTTGTTAACTAAATTGCTGCTTTGCCGGGCAAATCCGCAGTCAATCACAAACAATAAAGAATTTTCATCAGATTTTGAAGCACTAGTGTTTTCTACAATTTCTATCGACTTGTCTGAGTTTATAATTAGCATTTTGTTCAAATACGAGACCAATGGATCCAAGCCTGAGCTTGTACCATGGAAAAACGATTCGATTTCAGCTAAGGTTTGTTTTATCTTTTTTGGTTCAGATGCTTTATTTATAAAGTATCTTTGATATAATGCCGCAACCAATGCTCCCGAACTGCCTAGCCCATAGCCTTGAGGAATAGCTGAATCAAACCAAATGCCTTTATGTAAATCTTCTTCAAGTAAAGAGGTATTAACATGAATAAAAAATTTATCTAATAGGTATTGAAAAATTTTTTGCAAAACGATGTTTGATTCAATGGATGAACGACTTTCTTTTGCATCAAAACTAATTTTTCCTTGGTATTTTTCGAAAGGGATAGCCAAGGCAGTTGAGTTGTTGATTATGGTGTATTCTCCAAATAAAATAAGTTTTGCTGGAAAGTTAGCTGTCAT